>JAPPKQ010000212.1 GCA_028819945.1 bacterium
GCGCTGAAGACACCGCCGAGCGCCATCCCGGCAATCATACCCACCGCGGAGACCGCGCCGCGGAACCCCTGGGACCAGCCGCGCCGCGCGGGGGGGAACAGGTCCGCGACCGCCGCGAGGGCGGCCGTCATGACACTCCCGGCGCCCGCCCCTTGGATCGCCGTCGCGCCGGCCAGTTGCACGATCGACCGGCTCACGAGCGGCGGGATCGAACCCGCCAGGATCAGCGCCGTGCCGACGATCAGGATCGGGCGTCGTCCGAACACGTCGCCGAGGCGGCCGGCGATCGGAACAGCGACGACGGAGGCGACCAGGGAGGCGGTCAGCGGCCACGAATAGCGGTCGAACCCTCCGAGATCCTCCACGACGGCCGGCATGACCACGGCGAGCATGGACTGGCCCATCACGGCCAGGAACATGGCCGGCATGAGGGCTGCCGTTGCGAGCGCGCGGCCGCTGATCCTCGGTTGCACGTCAGGACCTGTCGAGGACGCCGGGAGTGGGGTAGCCGAACCGATCTCCGCGCGGGATCGACAACCCGCGCGGCCTCGACAATATAGTCGGCCCCGATGACCGACCGCCCGCTCGCGGAGAGCGGGCTCCTGGCGCACCTACTCGAGGAGTTCGTTGATGGAGCCTTGGATCTCGGCGTGTCGCCGGCGCAGCGGTTCGGTGAAGATGTCGTCGGTCCAGACGTAGAAGCGGCCCTCCAGCAGCCCGTCGTGGAGGATGTCGGCGGCCTCCGCCGGTGACTTGGCCCGGCCGAATCGGGCTTCCAGAGCCTCCTGGCGGCCCTCGGCCATCCTCTCGTCCCAGGAGTCCCGCTCCGGCAGTGCCTCGCCGGGGTTGCGCAGTGCCTCGGGGCGGTTGCGTGCCGAGCTGGTGATGCGCGTCCGCACCACGCCCGGGCAGAAGGCGGTGACGCCCACCGCACTGCCCCGCTGGCGCAGTTCGGCGCGCACGGTCTCGGAGATGGCGACGACGGCATGCTTGGAGGCGTTGTAGGCGGCGAGGTCGGGGACGACCACGTGGCCTGCCGAGGACGCCGTGTTGACGATGCGGCCGGCGTCGCGGGCCAGCATGTGCGGCAGGAACACCCGCAGGCCGTGAATGACTCCCCACAGGTTCACGCCCAGCACCCACTCCCAGTCCCGCGTGGTCATCTCGGCGGTGGGCTTCCGGA
The DNA here is from genome assembly GCA_028819945.1 of bacterium. Lineage (GTDB taxonomy): Bacteria > Actinomycetota > Acidimicrobiia > Acidimicrobiales > CATQHL01 > VXNF01. Next base: position 1,184 of record JAPPKQ010000212.1, read on the forward strand.
TCCCCACGCCGGCGTTGTTGAAGAGCAGATCCACGTGGCCGTGGCACCCCAGCACCGCCGCGGCGAGGGCGTCCATGGAGGCGGCGTCGGACACGTCGGTCCCCGCGGCGGTGACCTCGACGCCGGCGGCGGTGAGTTCGGCCGTCGCCTGCGCCAGCGCGGCCTCCTCCACGTCGGCCAGGACGAGGCGGCACCCGGCCGCCCCGAACCGGTCGGCGATGCCCCGGCCCAGCCCGCTGGCGGCGCCGGTGACGACGGCGACCTGTCCCTCGAACGCGCCGCCAGTAGCCACGTCAGGCGCCCGTCCCGCGATCGCCGCAGTCCAGCGACGCGGACGCCCGCGCGCCGGTCCCATCGGACGGCCCCGCCGGCCCCACCCGCCGCGGTGCGGCCGCGAACCTCGCCCGCCGGTTGCGGCGACCCGCGGTCACTTCAGCATCCCTTGTAGTTCATGATGGCCCGAAGGACATGATCAACCCGCACCAGGTCGGCTTGGTCGGCCATGACGGTTGCGATGTCCTTGTAGGCCATCGGGGACTCGTCCACCAGGCGCTCGGCCCGGCCGTGCTGCCAGGTCCGCCCGGCCATGGCCTCACGGAAGTCGTCGATCGAGAGGTCCCGCTTGGCCCGCCTGCGGCTCATGCGCCGCCCGGCGCCGTGGGCCGCGGAGTCATAGGAGTCGAGGTTGCCCAGGCCCGTCACCACGTAGCTGTCGCTGCCCATCGACCCGGGGATCACACCCCGGTCGCCGGCCCTGGCCCGGATCGCCCCCTTGCGGGTGATCCACAACTCACGCCCGCCGTGGGTCTCGCGGGCCGCATAGTTGTGGTGGCAGTTGATGCGCTCGGCCTCGCCGGGGCGGCGGCCGGCGGCCCGACCCAGGGCCGCCAGCAGGGCGTCCATCATGAACTCGCGGTTGGCGAAGGCGTAGCGCTGCGCCCACAGCATGTGGTCCACGTAGCGCTCGAACTGCTCGTCGGCCTGCAGGAAGTAGGCCAGGTCGCGGTCCTCGAGTGAGCGCTGCAGGTCGGCGCAGAGGCGCCGGGCGCCGTCGATGTGGCGGGTGGCCAGCCGGTTGCCGATGCCGCGGCTGCCCGAATGCAGCACGCACCACACCCGCTCGTCGGCGTCGAGGCTGATCTCCACGAAGTGGTTGCCGCCGCCGAGGGTGCCGAGCTGCGGGCCGGCCTTGGCGAGTTCCTTGCGGGTGAGCGTCTCGGGGTGCGGCAGCGGGTCGCCCGCCAGCCAGCGCTCGGCGGCCCTGGTGGTCCGGGGGTGCGCGGCGAACCCGGCGGGGACGGCCCGCTCCACGTCGCTGAGCAGCGGGTCGAGGCTGTCGGGCAGGTCGGCGGCACCGAAGTCGGTGCGCACCGCGATCATCCCGCAGCCCAGGTCGACGCCGACCGCGGCGGGGATGATCGCCCCCTCGGTGGGGATGACCGACCCGATGGTCGCCCCGATGCCCACGTGCACGTCGGGCATG
>JAPPKQ010000328.1 GCA_028819945.1 bacterium
CCAACCGCACGAGGGGCGCGTAGGCGGTGCCTCCCTGACAGGCCAGGATGGCGCCCTCGCGGGCGCTCAGGCCGCCGGGCAGGCGCATGCTGGCGCTGGCGTCGGCGGTCATCAGCTCGGCGTCGGAGCCGTCGGCGCCGAAGCCGTAGCCGGGGCGGATGACGGCGCAGACCTGGTTGTTGCCGCTGCGGCAGTCGTCGCACTCCCAGCAGGTGCGCCGGAAGTAGACGACGGCCCGGTCGCCCGGCGCCCAGCCCGTTACGCCCTCGCCCACGGCGACCACGTCGCCGCTGCCCTCGTGGCCGGGCGTGACCGCCCGGTCGATGTACGCCTGCGGCGCGCGGCGGTAGAGGTGCAGGTCGCTGCCGCAGATCGCCGAGGCCCGCAGCCGGATCAGCAGTTCGCCCGGGCCGGGCTCGGGCTCGGGCTTGTCCTGCACCGCGATGGTCCGTTCGCCGGTCAGGCTCAGTGCGCGCACGTCGACTCCATTCCGCAGGCCGGGGCAGTTGCGAGGGGGTGGGGCTCACCCGGTGGCCGGCCGCCAGCCTAGGCGACCCGGATGCGAGGATCGACGAAGCCGTAGGCAATGTCGATCAAGATGTTCGCCAGGATGAACGAGAGGGCGTAGAGGAAGACGAGGCTCTGGATCAGCGTCCAATCCGCCGACTGGATTCCCTCGACCAGCGAAAGCCCCAGCCCCGGCACCGAGAAGGCCCGCTCCACCGCGACCGCCCCCCCGATCAGGCCGCCGAGGGCCAAGCCGGAGATCGTCAGTACGGGCAGCAGGGCGTTGCGCAGCACGTGCACGACGAGCACGCTGCGGCTGTTGAGACCCTTGGCCTGCGCCGTGCGCACGAAATCGCTGCTGAGCACGTCCAGCACGGAGGATCGCGTGATCCGGGCGAAGACCGCCCCCAGCCCGACGCCCATCACGAAGGCCGGCCCCAGGGTCATCTGCAGGTTCTCGATCGGGTCGGTCCAGAGGTGGACGTAGACCAGCGGCGGGCGCCATCCCAGCACCAGCACGGTGAAGAGGATGATCAGCAGGCCCATCCAGAAGCCGGGCACGGCGAGCAGGAAGACCGCGACGAAGCGCGACGCGTAGTCGCTGGTCTGGTTCTGGCGGACGGCCCCGAAGATGCCCAGGGGGATGCCGATCATCCAGGCCAGGAGGATGGCCATGATCGCGATCTGGGCGCTCACGGGGCCGCGGTTGCCCACGATCTCCGTGACCGGCGTATCGGCGATGAACGAGGAGCCGAGGTCGCCGGTGACGATGTCGCCCACCCAGTCGAGGTATTGCTCCGTCAGGGGGCGATCGATGCCCATCTGCTCGCGCAGCCGGTCGCGCTGCTCCTGCGTGAAGACGTAGCCGCCGGCGTCGTTCTGGATCGCCGTGGGGTCGCCCGGAATGATGCGGATGGCGGCGAAGATCAGGATCGAGATCCCGATCAGGACGGGCACACCGAGCAGCAAGCGGCGAAGGATGTACTTCAGCATGATCCGGCCGCCAGGGTAGCGCCCCTGGAGGAACTGGGAAGTGCCTCAGGCCGCGTTGCGTAGTCCGCTGCGGCCCGGCGCAACGGGAGGCTGGAAGGGAAGACAGCAGCCGGGCGGCGGACGCTCCATGCGCAAGGAGCCCCTGCCGCCCCGCTGCCGATCGTGCGCCACAGGGCGCCGGAACCCAAGGCGTCGACCCAGAACAGGTCCCAGGTGCCTTCCTCGGTGTAGCCGCGGATCTCTTCCAGGTGGCCATGCAGCCGGTTCGCCCACATGGCGTTGTGCTGCGTGAAGGCGACCAGGTAGAAGGGCGGATCCTGGTCGAGCAGGTCCATGCCCTGCGCGTAGAGATCCTTCTTCGTCTCGAAGTCGAACTCGGCGTCGATCCGGTCGATGATGTCGTCCACCTCCGGGTTCGAGTAGAGCTCGAAGTTGTTCGAGCCGCCGGTGCGGATGCACGACTTCCAGGCGGTGACGAACTCACTCACCGGCGCGCGGAAGATGACGCCCAGCAGGAAGTCGTAGGTGCCCTCCTGGTAGGCCTCCGTGCGCCCGGAGCCGCCGCGCGGGTCGAGCACCGTGTCGATGTTGAGCTTCTCCTTGAGCTCGGCCTGGAAGGCCGGCGCCAGGATCTCGGAGTGCGCGGGGTTGGTGTTGCTGACGATCTGGCCCCCGTCGAAGCCGTCGCCCAGCCCCACGGCGTCCAGCAACTGCTTCGCTTCCGCGATAGCCTCCGGGTCCTCGCCGCGGTAGCCCGGAATCTGCTCGAGTTCCCCGATCGGCGTGGCGACGGGGCTGGAGTTCGACACCCAGCGGGAGCCCGCGAGGCTCATCGACTCGGTGTACACGTCGATCAGGCCCGGGCGGTTCGGGGCCAGGAAGATCGCGCGCCGCACACGCGGGTCGTTGAACGGCTCCTTCTCGTTGTGGATGTAGAACTGCAAGGAGGCGCGGGTGCCGTCGTGGCGGGCGACGCCGGCGACGTCGGCGAATTGGTCCCGGGTGTCGTAGAACTCGGCCGGCACGATGTTCGCGTAGTCGGCCTGGCCGCCCAGGATGGCGGTCGCGCGGTCCCGCCAGGGCCGGACGTGGAGCATATCCAACTCGTAGATGTAGGGCAGCGACGGGTTGCAGTAGTTGGGGTTTCGGGTGA
>JAPPKQ010000234.1 GCA_028819945.1 bacterium
TCCCCGGGGCGGTGGCCCGTCGCGCCGGGCGCACCGCCGCCGCGGCACGGTCGCTGCTCGACGCTGCTTCGGGCCCATCCGGCGACGCCCCGATCCGCCGCTGGGCCGCCGACGCCGGCGAGGTCGGGCCAGCGTCGGCACAACTCGCCGCGGCGGTGGCCCCCGACGATGCACGAGTTGCGGCCTTCGTGGATCGCTGGGAGCGGCTGAGGTCCCGCGAGGGACCGTCGGCGCCCCCACCGCTCAGCGGATCGGAGGTCATGGCGCACCTGGGGATCGACGCGGGCCCCGACGTCGGCGCCGCGCTCCGCCATCTGGAGGAGTTGCGGATCGCCGGCGGACCGCTGGATGGCGAGGAGGCTCGGCGCCGGTTGAGCGAGTGGTGGGACCGCGGTCGCAAACGCCGCGTTGACAGATGAGTACTGTCTTGTGTTGTGAGGACGGATCCGGCAGCGCTGTATGCCCCCACCCGAGGGCCGGGAAGGGTGGACTACCGGCTGCTGCGGGAGGCGACGCTGACCGGCGTCCGCCAGGGACGCATCAGCCGGGCGGACGCCTGCGACGCGCACCCGGAGTTGCTGCGGGCGGCGCGGTCCTACAGCGAGGAGACCGGCGAGCCCTGCCCGCTGTGCGGTGACGGGCCGCTCGTTCTCGTCCGGTACGTCTTCGGACCTCGCCTGCCACCGAACGGCCGCTGCGTGGCCACGAACGGGGACTGGGACCGGATCCGCCGGCGCAAGGGGGACTTCACCTGCTACGTGGTGGAGGTCTGCTCGGACTGTTCCTGGAACCACCTCCGGTTCCGCTTCGGCGTCGCGGGCGCGCGCTGACAGGCTCGGGGGACCGCGCCTGAGGCGGTCCCCGGCGGTTCGGGCCGCCTGACGTCGCGCCATCCGCCGCCCAGCCCGCCGCCCAGTCCGCCGCCCGCTGCAGTGGTGCCGCGGCGGGTGGGGCGAGCGGGCTGCCCGGCTACGCTGGCACCTGCCGGCAGCCTTGCGCGCTGGACACCGAAAAGGAGGTGCCCATGGGCACTCGTCTCACCGTTCCCGCCGTTCGGACGCGCAAAGCGCGCGCCGGCAGCGAGCCGCTCGTCATGGTGACCGCCTACGACGCTCCGGGAGCACGACTGGCCGATGCGGCCGGCGTCGACATGCTGCTCGTGGGTGATTCCCTGGCCATGGTGGTCCTGGGATACCCGGACACGCTCAGCGTCACCGTCGAGGACATGGTTCATCACACGGCCGCCGTTGCCCGGGCCGAGCCCGACGCGCTCATCGTGGCCGACCTGCCGTGGCTGAGTTACCACGTGTCGCCCCAGGACACCATCTGCAATGCCGCCCGGCTCATCCGCGCCGGCGCGCAGGCCGTGAAGCTGGAGGGGGGCACCGGGCGGGTCCCGATGATCGAGGCCCTGGTGGGGGCCGAGATTCCCGTCATGGGCCATGTCGGCCTGACACCTCAATCGGTTCATGCTCTGGGCGGGTTCCAGGTTCAGGGGCGCACCGCCGAGGCGGCGATCCAGCTGGTCGAGAGCGCCAAGGCGCTCGAGCACGCCGGCTGCTTCGCGGTCGTGCTCGAGGGCGTTCCCGCCGATGTGGCCGGGATGGTCACCGAGGCCGTCGGAGTGCCGACGGTCGGCATCGGAGCGGGCCCGGACTGCGACGGCCAGGTTCTGGTGTATCACGACCTGCTGGGTCTGCAGGACGATCTGCGCCCCCGGTTCGTTCGTCGCTACGCGGACCTCGGCGACGCCACCGTCGAGGCGCTCGGCCGATTCGCTGCCGACGTGCGCTCGGGCCGGTTCCCGTCGTCGCAGGAGTCGTACTCGCTGAACTCCACCGAAGCCGCCGCGCTGGGGCTCTACGCCTCCTGAGTCCGGCCACCGCGCCGGGCCGCGGCGAGTGCCGGTAGGGTGGCCTGCAATCGAGAGCCTGCTCCGCCGGACCGCACGGCGGGGCCCTGCATGCGCAGGACCAGAGGAGGTGCCCTGTTTCCGTGAGGGCGTATGAGTTGATGATCATCTATCGCGGCGATCTGGCAGAGGACGCCGTCGATGAGCCGCTCGGGCGGGCGCTGTCCGGGCTGGCATCACTGGGTGTCGAAGTCGATCCCGAGCGGGTCAACCGCTGGCCCAAGCGCCGGTTCGCCTACGAGATCGACCACCTGCACGAGGGCTACTACGTGGTCATCGAGTTCGTCGGCGACGGGCTCGAACTGTCGGGATTCGAGCGGTCGCTCCGCCTGCACGACGCGGTGGTCCGTCACAAGCTCATCCGGCTGCCCGACTCCGAAGCCGCCCGGCGCGGCCTGCTCGGGACGTCGCCCGATCGCGTGGCCGCCGAAGCCTCCTAGCCCGCCCGTCCCGGAGGAGACCATGTCCAAGAGCCGCCCGCGCGCCAAGAGCCGGGACAACGTCCGCAGAGGCAAGAAGAAGGTCAGCGTCCTCACCCACAAGCGGGTGGAGTACATCGACTACAAGGACGTGGACCTGCTGCGCCGCTTCATGTCGGATCGGGGCAAGATCCGTGCCCGCCGCGTGACCGGCAACGACGCCCAGCAGCAGCGCACCGTCGCCCGTGCGATCAAGAACGCCCGGGAGATGGCCCTGCTCCCGTACGCCAACCGGATCACGACCCAGCGCGGCGC
>JAPPKQ010000111.1 GCA_028819945.1 bacterium
TGTTCGGCCAGACCGATGACGCCGGACTGGCCGTGGCCCAGTCGATAATCGGCCTTCACGAGCCGGGCGGACCTCTGGGCGGGGCGCCATCGCGCGACGTCACCGTCCACTCGGTGACCATCACCGAGAACTGAGCAGGCCGGCAGGGATTGGCAGCTCTGAGTGCCGTTCAGGGCGTTGCGGGCTGCCAATTCTCCAGAACGACGGTGGTGCCGCCCCGGCGGGCTTCGACGGTGCCACCCAGCACCGTCCAGTCGTCCGGACTGGACGATGACGCCAAGACCTGCGGCTCGGCTGTTGAATGCACCGCGGCGCCGGAATCAAGGGCCATGAACAGCACCGACTCCGGGACCATCCGCCACAGGCGCCGGCGCCGGTCACGGGGCCAGCCCTCCCAGCCCGCGGCGACCACGATGCCGTCATGAAGCCCCAGGCCGACCGTGAGCGCTCCGCCGCGGTCGTCCACCATCGAGGCGCACACCGCGGCCGCGGCCGCGCCCGACCAGACGACGTCGGTGCCGCGCCGCTGCGCCGACACGATCGCTTCCAGCAGCGGGGTCGCTTTGACTGCGCTCACGAAATGGGCGGGGGACCCGTCCAGCACCAGCACGCCGTCGCAGTCTGCGATCGGGCCGGGCACGTCGGGGTCCAGCGCGTCGGAGCGTCGCACCGCGCTCACGACGGCGTGCTGGACCGACAGATCTCGGGCCCAGGCGCCGATACGGGAGAGTAGCGCATCGGGGCGCCGGAAGGCAGCGGCCATAGTCACTACCGCGACCGAGCCGCAGCCGGCCAGAGCCTGGCCCGCGGGTGTGCTCACATCCAGCTCACGGCCCCCGGCCAGGACAACCCGGCTCATGGCCCGGGCGATCGAGGCGATTCGCGGCGAGCCTTCAGCACCACGTACTGGCGCCATGCCCGCGGGACGGACCGTGCCTCGCGGCGGTGGACATCGGTGACCACTAGGCCGTGGGAGCGCACCGCCGACACCAGGTCGTGGCCGTTGGCGCTCCGCCGGGGCGACGGGTGCCGGCGTCGAGCGGTCAGCCGCTCCCGCAAGGATCCTCGGTCGAGCCAGGCTGGCTCCACCATGCCGATCCAGCCCTCGTCGGTCAGGAGCTGTTCGACTGCGACGATGTAGTCCTCGAGCGAAACCACATAGGGGGTGCACATGAACGACAGGATCGTGTCGTAGCGGGCGCCCGTGCGGGCCTCAGTCTCCAGAGCTGTCTGAGCGGCTTCGGCAGGCACGGTGTACACCCGGCCCACCGCGGCGGCGGCCAGCGCCCGGCTCCGCTCGTCGACCTCGTCCAGCAGGGCCGCAGGGGGCGCCGCCGAGTCCCGCTCCACGGCCCGGGCACCGGTGGTCATCGTTCCAACCTACTCTCTGTGATGGTGCCCTCTCATGTGCCCGCTGATGCGAGGCTGGATGAGCCCTCCGGACTGCCTCCTTGTCGCTGGGTCTTCCCGGATCCCTCAAGCAGTGACGAGGGGGGCCTGGTGGCGGTCGGTGCTGACCTCGAGCCGGCCACCCTGCTGGCCGCCTACAGCCGCGGCCTGTTCCCCATGCCGTTGAAGCCGAGCGGGCGCATCGGGTGGTGGTCCCCTCCTGAGCGCGGCGTCCTGGAACCCGACGGGCTGATCTTGCACCGCTCCCTGCGCAAGGCGTGCCGCCGCTTCGAGGTCAGGGTCGACACCGCCTTCGCCGAAGTGGTCAACGGCTGCGCCGACCCGACCCGGCCCCATGGCTGGATCGATGCCCAGATGCGGGCCGCCTACGTGCGCTTCCACCGCGCCGGCTTCGCCCACAGCGTCGAGGCCTGGCGCGACGGCGAGCTGGTCGGCGGCCTCTACGGCGTGGCCGTGGGCGGGCTGTTCGCGGGCGAGTCCATGTTCTACCGGGCCCGGGACGCCTCGAAAGTCGCACTGGTGGCGCTGGCCGACGGCCTTTGCGACGGCCACCCGAGACTGATCGACGTCCAATGGGCCACGCCGCACTTGCGCTCCCTCGGCGTGAGCGCCATCCCGCGCCCGCAGTATCTGCGCCGCCTCCCGGAGCTGCTCGCCTCCCCGCTTCCCGCGATGTTCCGGTCAGGCGGCTAGAGCGTGCGCGGGTAGGCGCAAGCCCGTCGCGTCGGGACGGGGTGTTTCCCGCTCTTGTTCGCTGCGTTCACGGGCCGCTCGGGCCACGGCCTCGCCCGTCTGCAGCCGATCGCTCGCCTACTCGCTCGGCCTCTTAGCGCTGTTGGGTCAGGTCCAGCCGCCGTAGCGGGCCCGGCGTCTCCAGGGTCGGCCCGCGTAGCGCCAGCGCGGCGACGGCGCGGGCATGGTTGCCGCGCCTGAATCTGGCCAGATCTCGGAGCCGAGCGCCTTGACGGCGGCCACGATGGCGGCCCGCTCGGCATCGGTCGGCTCCGGGGTGATCGACAGAATCTCCGGGCCGCTCGCGGTCTCGGTGGCGGCGACGGTCGCCTCCGGGGCGGTCACAGCGGGACGTTTCCGTGCTTGCGCTCCGGCAGCTCCTCGCGCTTGGACTCGAGCATCCGCAGGCCGGCCGCGATCTTGCGCCGGGTCTGCGACGGCTCGACCACCTCGTCCACGAAGCCTCGCTCGGCCGCGACGTAGGGGTTGGCCAGCCGCTGC
>JAPPKQ010000406.1 GCA_028819945.1 bacterium
TTTTATAAAATAAGCTCGGGGGGTGGCTTTTTTTGGGGGGGGGGGGGGGGGGGGCCCGTTGCGGCCCCCCCCCGCCGCTACCGCTCAGTTCGCTCCCCGCACCCGGCCGAGGCCGACTCCGGCGCCGACGCCCACCAGGACGACCAGCCCGCCGAGGACGAGCAGCGGAACCGCCGTCCGGCGGGCGACCTCCCCCGGTTCCTCATCCACGAAGCGGAACGTCGGCACGTCGGGCAGGACGCCGGCGGACATCCGCTCGTCGGCGAGGATCGCCGGCACGAAGAACTGCCGCCACTGCTCGGCGAAGGCGCGCACCTGCGACTGGAAGCGGGCGAAGCGCGCGTCGCCCGTTCCCGCGGCGTCGATGAGGACCTCCTGCGCCAGAAGGGCCGGCGAGACAAAGCGGTAACGGCGGACCAGCGCGAGCTGCTCCGCGCGGCGCTCATCGTGGGCCGCCGTCACCTCCTCCAGGCGGCCGTTCACGGCGTCGGTGGCCGCCCAGGCGAGCGCCCCCAGACCGGGCTCTTCGGCCACCACGCCGCTGGCCATCTCCGGATGATCCTCCAGGTACCGCGCGAGGAGCTCGCTGCGACGGTTCACCGCGTCGTTCGAGGCTTCGCGCTGGGCGGTGATCATCTGCACCCGCGACGGCAGCGGGTGCAGCAGGCCGGCGGCGATGTTGATGGCGGCCGGCAGCACCACCACGAGGACGAGCCACGCACCGACCAGCGCCGTGGCGTTCCAGGCGGAGGACCGCCGCAGGCTGTTCACCCACGCCGCGAGGGCGAACCAGAACAGGGCGTACAGGACCACGGTGGCGCACCAGAGGAGCACGCGGCCGAACGACGCGCCTCCCGTGGCCAGGATTCCGAGCAGCGAGACTCCTGCCGCCAGCCCGACCACCAGGAGCGCCCGAAACGCCAGCTTCGCGCCCACGACGTCGCGGGCGGACACGGGCTGCGACAACGTCAGGGCCAGCGTTCCCTGCTCGCGCTCCTCCGAGAGGACGTTGAAGCTGAGGGCCAGCACGAGCAGGGGCAGGAGGTATACCGTCACGAAGGCGAGGTCGAAGCGCCCGACCATCAGGTTCAGGGGGTTCTCGACCTCGCCGTTCTGCTGGAACGACGATTCGTTGGTGTAGATGCTGACGTCGTAGTAGTACGGCAGGAGGTCGCTCTGGCCGACCGCCAGGGCCGTCAGGGGGCCCGGCTCCAGCGCCGCGGTGTGGGCCCCGCGGGCGCCGCCGAGGACGTTCGGGGCGCGGGGGTCGCTGAAGGGCGAGGACGGCCGCCCCCCGGCCTCGATCGCGGCCAGCTCCTGTTCCAGGGCGCGCGTGCGCTCGGCGTTGCCGGCCCGTGCCGCCTCGACCGTCCGCTCCTGGAAGCGCTCCCAGGCCATGCCGTTGACCAGGGCGTAGACGAAGAGGACGGCGAACACCGCGAGCGCGATGCGCAGCGCGGGATCGGCCGCCAGCAGGCGCCGCTCGTTCCGCAGGACGGTCCGCAGGGTCACGGCTACGCCACCTCGGCGCGCCGCGCGCCGGCCGCCCCAGCCAGGATCGCGCCGGCCACCCACAGTCCCAGCACCAGCAGCGACAGGATCCGGTTGTTCAGGACCCAGCCCAGCGTCGGGGCGTCGTAACGGAGGGGCGGCACCTCGGCCCACAGCTCGGGCCCGGCGGTGTACGAGAAGTCGCCGCTGAGGGAGTTCTCGGTCAGGTCGCCGTTCATCTGCGCCATCAGATCCCTGCGGTAGGCCTCCGCGGCCGTCGCGAAGTGCCGGTGCTGCTCCACGTCGGTCCCGGCCAGCCCCATCGACAGCGTGCGGACGGCGAGCAGCGGCGCCGCGACCGCAAGGGCCTCGTGCACCAGCCCCTGGCGCTCGAACGTGTCCCACAGCGCGCCGTAGTTGCGGTCGAAGATCCGGTTCCCGAACTCCTCGCTCTCGTGGAGGAAGACCCCCACCTCGTTCACCGGCAGATCCGCGACCTGCTCCACGCCGTACTGCGCGAGGAGGCGCTGGTTCGACGCCTCCCGGTCCGGACGCTCGATGCCCTCGACGCCGGTGGCCATCTCGCGCTGCAGCGTCTGCGCGAACTCGACCGCGGACGGCGTCGGGTGGATCCACTTGGAGAGATCCACGGCCACGCGCGGCGCCACGAGCCCGTTCACCACCCAGATTGCGAGCAGGGCGACCAGCGCCGTGCGTGCCGAGCGGGCCCGGGCCGAAACGGCCAGCGACAGCCCCACGAAGGCGGCGAAGTAGGCCAGGTAGACGCCGGCCAGGACGGTGCCCCGCGCCAGCGCGGATGCGGCCGGTCCCTGGCTCCCCACGACGAGGGCCGCGGCCCCCACGATGGCCGCCGGCACGAGCAGGAGCGCCAGTGCTCCGGCCACGCCCAGGGCCTTGCCCAGGGCCAGATTGGACCGGCCGACCCCGGTTGCCAGGAGCTGGCGCAGCGTGCCCTGCTCCCGCTCGCCGGCAAGCGCGCCGAAGGTCAGCAGGATGATGAGCAGCGGCACCAGGAGCTGCAGGACCTGCGCGGCCGTCAGCGCGCCGATGCGCTGGGCGGCCGTCGCGTCCTGGGCCGGGCGCATGAGGAAGTCGTTCTGCCGGTGCGCCTCCAGCCACACCGACGTGCC
>JAPPKQ010000475.1 GCA_028819945.1 bacterium
GCTCAGCTACCCGGACTGGATAGTCGACACGCTCTCCGACGATCTCGGCCGCTCAACGACCCTGACCGCGCTGGAGACGATGAACGGCCCGGCCCGACTGCACCGGCGCCAGGACGGCTACGTGCAGGATCTGAGCTCACAGCTCGTGGTCGACGCGATCGACGTGCAGGCCGGGGATCTCGTGGCTGACCTGTGCGCCGCGCCGGGCGGCAAGGCCACCGGCCTGGAGGCGCGCGGCGCGACCGTGATTGCCTGCGATTCGCACCAGGGCCGGGCCGGGTTGCTCGAAGCCAACCGGAGCGCCCTGGGGGCTACGTCAATGGCGGTTGTGGCCGCCGACGGCCGGCACGCGCCGCTGCGGCCGGGCCGGCTCGATGCGGTGCTGGTGGACGCGCCGTGCAGCGGTCTGGGAACCCTGCGGCGCCGTCCCGACGCGCGGTGGCGCATCGAGCCGTCGGACGTTGCGAGGCTGGCCGAGTTGCAGCTAGCCCTGCTCGACTCGGCCGCGACCCTGCTTCGCCCCGGCGGCGAACTCGTCTACAGCGTCTGCACCCTCACCTCGGCCGAGACCTTGGAGGTCGCCGCCGAGGTGTCGGCCGACGCTGGTCTCCAGCCGCTGCCGCCCCCTCCGGCGCCCTGGCAGTCCCATGGCTGCGGCGCGATGCTGCTTCCCGACGCCGATCACGACGGCATGGCCCTGTTCCGTTGGCGCCGGGCGTGAATTGGCAGTGCTGGGGTCCCGAATGGGAGTCGGTGGCTGCCAATTCGGCCGGGGCGACGGAGGCAGTGGGCTGTGGATAGGGTCGGGGATGTGACCGACGGGGGCGATTCCGGCCTGGCGGCCAAGGTGCTCACCGTGTCCGACGGCGTGGTCGAAGGCACCCGGCAGGATCGCAGCGGCGAGGCACTGGAGGCGTACCTGTCGTCGGCCGGGTGGACGGTGGTCGAGCGGTCCGCTGTCGCGGACGGAGTCGAGTCGGTGGCGGGGGAGTTGCGCCGCCTGGCCGAGGGCTTCCACGGAATCATCGTCACCACCGGGGGCACCGGCTTCGGGCCCCGCGACGCCACTCCGGAGGGGACCAAGGCCGTGCTCGACCGCGAGGCGCCCGGTCTGGCCGAGGCCATGCGGCTGGTGAACCCGCTGGGCCGGCTGTCCAGGGGCACGGCGGGGACGATCGGCACCGCGCTGATTCTCAACACTCCGGGATCGTCTGCGGGCTGCGTGGAGACGGTCGAAGCCGTGATCGACGTGATCGGCCACGCCGTCCGGCTCCTCGTTGACAACTACGACCCGCATCCCCACGGCGGGTAGGCGGGCAGCAGCCCACCTCATGAGCGCGGTCGACCCCGAGGCCTGGCGCGGGACTCCGGTCGCGCCCAAGGGTCCGGCCTCGGGACGCTGGGACGGGGCGATGACCAAGGCCGTCGAGGCCGCGTCGGCGGTCAGACATCTCACCAGCCCCAATCCTTGGGTCGGCTGCGTGCTCATCGCCGCCGACGGCAGCGCCTATGCCGGGGCGACGAGCCCGCCGGGTGGCCTTCACGCCGAACGGCATGCCCTCGCCTCGGCCGGTGCATCGGCCAGGGGCGCGACCCTCGTGACGACCCTCGAGCCCTGCGACCATCAGGGCCGGACACCGCCGTGCACGACCGCGATCATCGAAGCGGGCGTGCGCCGGGTCGTGATCGGCGTGCTGGACCCGGACCCGAAGGTATCGGGGGCGGGCGAGGCCCGGCTGCGGGCCGCAGGGATCGAAGTGCAGGTCGGCGTGAGAGCGGCCGAAGTCGAACGCCAACTGATGGCCTACCTGCATCAGCGGCGAACCGGCCGCCCCTGGGTGGTGGCCAAGCTCGCGGCCAGCGTCGACGGCCGCACCGCTGCGCCCGACGGCACGTCGCAGTGGATCACGTCGTTGCCGGCCCGCACCGACGCCCACCGGCTGCGGGCATGGTCGGACGCGGTGGTAGTCGGCGCGGGGACGGTCCGAGCCGACGACCCCAGCCTCACCGTGCGCCATTGGACCCCGCCGGGAGGCCGGGTGTGGAGCGACGGCACCGAGCCCACGTCCGTGGTCCAGCCGCGCCGGGTGGTGGTCGGGGCTGTCCCGGCCGGAGCGCGGGTCCATCCGTGCCTGCAATGGGATGGTCCTCTCAACGACCTCGTGGACCGTCTTGGTGCCGAGGGAGCCACCCAGGTCCTGGTCGAGGGAGGTCCAGCCGTGGCGGGGGCATTCGTGCGGGCCGGGCTTGTCGACAGCTTCGTCGTGTATCTGGCCCCGGCCCTCTTCGGCGGTGACGACGGGGCGCCGATGCTCTCGGGGCCCGGTGCTCAATCGATCGAGGCCATCCTGCGGGGCTCCATCATTGCGGTGGAGCAACTCGGCCCCGACGTGCGGATAGACGTGGCGGTCCGGGAGTCCGCCTAGAGACTGCGCTGTAGGCAGCGCGGCGTCCGCGCGCCGGTAGCCTCGGCGCGATCGCCGTAGAGGCCGAAGGACCCCGATGCTGAAGCTCGTTCTCCCCAAGGGATCGCTCGAGAAGGCCACTCTCGAGCTGTTCGAGGCCGCTGACCTGCCGGTTCAGCGGTCCTCCGACGTGGCCTACAAGGCGTCGGTGGCCGACCCGCGCATCGACGACGTCA
>JAPPKQ010000176.1 GCA_028819945.1 bacterium
GTCCCGCATCAGCTCGAGCACCGGGAACGGATCCTCGGAGAACTCCGGCGAGAGAATGTCGGGGGTCATGGTTCGTTCCTTCCCTTGCTGGTCCCGTACTCCGACATGATCTGCGGCGGCGACCCGTTGCCGCAGGTTGCGGGCGTGACACGACCTGTTCCTGCGTCCGAACGATATCAAACAAGCGGTTGACAGTCCCCCGCCGTTGGTACAGTCCTACGTTGTGGGAACCGGCGTCGAGGCCATGAACGCCGCTGGCGTGTCGAGTGCACTCGCTCTGGAGGCACCCGGCCCCGATCCTCGCCCCGACGCCACGCCTGAGGGGCTGAGAGGTGGACGCTGCGCGGCGTGCGGCTACCCCATGCTCTACCGACCGCCGCTTTGCCCCCGCTGCGGAGGATCGCCCGTGGAACGCGCCACGTTCGGGCCGGCGGGAACGGTCTGGAGTTCGACGGTCCTGCGCATCCGGGTGGCGGACCGGCAACCGCCGGCGGTTCTCGCATATGTGGACTTCGACGAGGGTCCCCGTGCCCTCGTTCACGTCCAAGGCGCCGAGGACCGGCCGCTGATGCCCGGCGCCCGGGTGCGCCTGGTCGGTCGCGACGATCGCAGCGACCCGGTGGTTGTCCCGGTGGCCGCCGACGATCACGGCGACCCGGGGACACCGCAGTGACCTGCCGGCCCGTCGCGCAGGCACGGGCGACCCGACAGCCCCGCGCGCACACCGGACAGGGCGGACCCCCATGACGGCGCCCGTCTCCGTCCGGGGGGTCGGCACCAGCCGCTTCGCCCGCCAGCCGGAGACCCCGCCTAGGGATCTCGCCTGGCGGGCCGTCGCCGAGGCGCTCGCGGATGCCGGCGTCACGCCCGCCGCCGTCGAGGCGGTCTACGCGGGGACCGTGTTCGGCGATCCGGGAGTGACGACGCGTACCCTCCAGCATCTGGGGATCACGGGCGTGCCGGTCGTGACCGTGGAGAACGCCTGCGCCAGCGGCACGACGGCGTTTCACGAGGCGCACGTCGCCGTTGGCGAGGGCCGCTACGAGACGGTGCTGGCGTTCGGAATCGAGACGATGACCGCGGTCTTCGACGGGCCCATCGAGCCGCTGCTCTCGGACCCCGAGGGCGCGCAGGGCTTCGCCATGCCGAGCCTCTACGGCATGGCGGCGCACCGCTACCAGCACTGCTACGGCGTCACGCCCGAGCAGATGGCACTCGTGGCACAGAAGAACCGGCGCCACGCGCTCGGCAACCCCCGCGCCCAGCACGCCGGCGAGTTCACGGTCGAGCAGATCCTGGACTCGCGGCCGATCTCCGACCCCCTGACACTGCTGCAGTGCTGTGACATCAGCGATGCCGCCGCCGCGGCGGTGCTCGGCCCCGCCAGCGCGGCCGGCCGCGACGGCCACGTGCCGGTGCGGGCCTCGGCGCTGGCCTCGGGGCAGGCCTGGGACCACACCAGCGACCTGGTCTGGGGCTGGCAACTCGTGTCCGACACCGCCCGGGCCGCGTTCGAGCAGGCCGGAATCGGACCGGAGGACATCGACGTCCTCGAGGTGCACGACGCCTTCACGATCGGGGAGATCGTCACGACCGAGGCGCTGGGCCTGTGCGAGTTGGGCGGCGGCGGGGCACTGGTGGAGTCCGGGCGCACCAGCCTGGGCGGCGCCCAGCCCGTCAACCCCTCCGGCGGCCTGCTGGCCCGCGGCCATCCCCTCGGCGCCACCGGGCTGGGCCAGATCGCCGAGATCGTCTGGCAGTTGCGCGGCATGGCCGCAGGTCGCCAGGTGGACGGAGCCCGGATCGGCGTGGTGGAGACGATGGGCGGCGGAACCGCCGGCATCGACGGCAACGCCTGCGTGGTGGCCGTCCTGGAGGCTCCGGGAGGGCCGCGGTGAGCGGCGTCGACGGCGCCGGCGGCGTGGATCTCCTGACGCCCGAGCGGGTCGCCGACCCCTACCCGGTCTTCGCTGAGCTGCGGCGCGGGCGACCCGTCTTCTACAACGAGCACTACCGCGCCTGGTTCATCCACCGCCACGACGACCTGCTGGCGGCTCTGAAGGACCCGCGGTTCTCCTCCGACCGCATCCGGCCCGTCTTCGAGCACAAGCTCACTGATGCCCAGCGCCGCGAGCGCGCCCCCACCTACCGGATCCTCGGCGAGTGGATGGTGTTCCGCGACCCGCCCGACCACACGCGCCTGCGCAAGCTCGTCAGCCGCGCCTTCACCCCCCGGGCCATCTCGCTGTGGCAGCCCCGCATCATCGAGGTGATCGACGGCCTCATCGCCGAGCTGGCGCCGCGCGGCCACATGGACGTGATCGCCGACTTCGCCTACCCGCTGCCGGCGGTCGTGATCGCCGAGATGATGGGCGTGCCGCCCGAGGACCGCGACCTGTTCAAGGACTGGTCCGACGACCTGATGGTGCTGGTATTCGGCGCCCGCGGCGTCGCCGGGCGCCGCGAGCGCGCCCAGAACGGGCTCCTGGAACTCTCGGAATACCTGGGAACGCTCGTCCGGCGGTTCCGGGCCGAGCCGGCGGAGAACCTCATTCACACGCTCATCCGCGCCCAGGAGGGTGACGACACGCTCACCGACGACGAGATCGTGGGCACCTGCATCCTGCTGCTG
>JAPPKQ010000012.1 GCA_028819945.1 bacterium
TGAGGCGCACGTCGCCGAAGCCGATGCCTTCGGGCGCGATGCGGTAGATCACCTCCAGGGCCAGCCCCACGCCGGCGGCGGTGGCGAGGAGGCCCGACGGGTGGAGCGCCGACCTGGACCGCCAGTCCCACGCCGGCGGCGGTGGCGAACGCCCCGGCCAAGCGCAGAGGATCGCCGCTGAGCACCGCGGCCGCCCCCAGCAGCGCCGCCACCGCGAAGCCGGCCCGCCACACCCAGCGTCCGGGGATGATGCCCTCGCGCAGGTCGGTGACCGAGGTGTAGGCCCCGAGCGCCGCCCAGAGGGCCACCGCGGCCCAGACCAGCGCGCCGGCGGCGGTCACCGGCCGGGTCGCCTCACAGCGCCGCGGGCGGCCCGCCGCGGCCGGGGATGCGGGGTGCCGTGGCGGCCGGGCGGTCCGGGGTACTCACGGGACGCTGTTCACCGTCACCGTGAAATCAGAATGGGCGGGGTCGATGCGGTACATCGGATGGCTCGGCTGCGGCCAGCTCGGGCCGGGGACCAGCCTGAAATCGATGCTCGTGATCACGTCGGCGTCTATGAACGGCTGCAGCTGCACGGCGAACGGCATGAGCACGTTGCTCGTGCCGGAGAAATCGCAGGGCCGGATGGAGTTGGCCGTGGCGGAGAGCGGGGACAAACTGCCCGGATCGGCGGGGCCGGGTGTGTTGGGGTCGTCGCTGAAGTGGACCGTGATCTGATAGTTGATGGGAAGCCCTTGGGTGTCGCTGACGCCCTGGCTCGCAACCGAAGGAGTCGGAGGAGGCGGCCTGGCTACCTCGAAGTTGATCGGAATGCCGAGAGTGCTCAGAGTGCTCCGATCGATCGAGTAGTTCGGTGGAGTGCTGGTATCCCGCGACACACTGGTGCCAGGAGTGGCGCTCAGCCACGGGATGCTGGACTGGTCCCCGGGAGGGTCGTCGCCGTCGGGAATCTCGTCGTCGATTATCTCGACCCGCATCGTCGGGAGGAGTTGGAAGTCCTCGTCGCCGTTTGTATCGGTGCCGGGGGCGGCGGTCGGGCCGGGCCCGGCCACGTTGCTGAACCCTCTCAGGTTCAGCGTGAAATGCTCGGTCCGCTCGTCGATTTCGTCGTCCAGTACTGCCGTCTTCAGCGCCAGTTTGGAATCCTCGCCGGGCCCGAAATCGTTGTAGCCGCCGATGTCATTGCCCGCGGTCGTCGTTCGTGTCAGCAGTCCGCTGGTGTACTCGCCGCTGGCCGCGGCGAAGGAGATCGAAATTTCGTCGGGGTTGAAGTCGGGGAGGCAGGATCCGATCCTCATGGATGCGGCGGTCGTTGCTCCGAGGGGGGCGCCGAGGCTCTCGACCACGAAGCTTCCGGGCCGCCCGCTGAGGCCGAGGACGGGCCTGCCAATGAAGAGCTCGTCGGCGGGGTCGGTGGCGTAACGCAGCTGCAGCCTGACGGCGGCCTCGGCGCACTCCGCAGCCCTCTTGTCCTCGCCGAGCCGCCAGCCGGCGGAGCTCCCGGAACTCGTCGGGAACTGGCCGCAGGCGTCGTTCTCCGGCAGCGCGCTTTCCACGGCGAAGGCCACCATGGGCGTGGGGTCGTTGTCCTCGATGATCACGTCGAAGTGGGGGGCGGCGGGGTTCTCGAGGCTCGCACCGTCCACCTCGAGGCTCACCCGGAACCGCTCGTCGTTCTCGTCGATGCAGTCGTCGATGATGGTGACGGGGAAGCTGATGCGCTGGTCGCCCTCGACGATGATGCCCGAGAAGCTCGTCTGGCTGTAGTCGAAAAAGCCCGCGCCCCCCGGCGAGCTGAGGCAGCCGCCGTTGCCGAAGGATGTGCCCCCGCAGGCCTGGGGCACGCCGTCGGGCGGGTCGGGGTCGTGCGTAGGCCGCGGACTGCACCAATCGTCAGTGACGGCGGAGTCGGCGAGCTGCGGATTGTCGATCTGCGCGGTGGTGATCTGCTCGGTGGTGGCGACGATGTTCACCGGGCGGCCGACCACGGGGCGGTCCAGGCTCAACTCGAGGAGCACCGTGCGCGGTGCCAGATCGGTCTGGAAGTACTGCTGCGTCGGCCCTTCGGGCACGGCGATGTCGGGTGTCAGGACCGTAGGCAGATCGGCGGCACCCGCCACGATGAACGGTTCGGAGCCCCTGCCGTAGTGGACGACGGTGGGGGCGAGGCCCCGCAGCACGGGCACGGCCCCGTCGGTCTCGCAGCGGAGGGCGACCCCCACCAGGCCGATGCCCCGGGCTACGCCGGCGGTGTTCTGGAAGTCGCGCAGGACCTCGGTGACGTAGGTGTCGCCGACGACGGGGGTCGGGCCGCCGACGCAGAGGTAGTCCAGGTCGGGCCGGGACTCCACGATGGCTCTGGCCGCATCCTCGCGGCTTGCGGATTCGGATAGCGCGGCGGCCACCGCGGCCTCCTCGGCCGCCAGCTCGGCGGCCAGGCCGGCGTTGCCCACCCGCCCGGCCCACACCACGAAGAGCACGATCATCATGAGCACCGGCACGATGATCACCAGTTCCAGCTCGACGGCGCCGCGGTCGGCGCGTCCGGTGGTCGGCCAGGGCACGGCGCGGGGTCTCCGCACCCGCGTCGCCGCGCGCCCGGCCAGGGCCCGCCCCCCGGGCCCGC
>JAPPKQ010000457.1 GCA_028819945.1 bacterium
GAACAGTCGCTCGCGGGATACTGAGGTGTAGATCTGGGTGGTCGTCACCTTGGCGTGGCCCAGCAGCTCCTGCACCACGCGGATGTCGGCGCCGTTGTCCAGCAGGTGCGTGGCGAAGCTGTGGCGAAGGACGTGCGGCGTGAGCGTGGCTGCGATGCCGGCGAGGTCGCCGTACTGCCGCACGAGCCGGTAGATCCCCTGGCGGCCGAGACGGGAACCGCGCAGGTTCAGGAACACCGCCTCGGAGTCGGCCCGGGACGCCCACCGCTCCGGCTCCATGGCGCCCCGCCCCGGCGGCGCCAGCCACTCCTCCAGCGCCGCGCGGGCCAGGCGCCCCAGCGGGGCGACCCGCTCCTTGGACCCCTTGCCGAGCACTCGCAGCGACGCCGAGGACAGATCCACGTCGCCCAGCGACAGCCCGACGAGTTCCGAGACCCGCACACCCGTTCCGTAGAGCACCTCCAGGATGGCGCTGTCCCGGCGCGCCACCGCCTCCTCGCGCCACCTCGCCGCCGTGGCATCCCCCGACGGCCTCCCGCCGGCGGCCCGGCGGCGCCCCTCCGCCCTGGGGCCCCGCGGCGCGGCCACCAGCGCCGCCGCCTCCTCGGTGCTCAGCGCCTTCGGAAGCCCGCGCGGCACCCGCGGCAACTCCACGGTGGCCGTCGGGTCGTCTGGCCGCAGGTCCTCCAGCACCAGCCAGCGGTGGAAGTTGCGCACCGTGGTGAGCCCCCGCTTCACGGTGGCGGCCGCCAGTCCCAGCCCCAGTCGCGCCCGCACCCAGGCCAGCACCCCGTCGGCGCTCACGTCGCGGTGATCCCAGCCAAAGTCGGCGCCGAAGGCGAGATAGTCCAGCAGGTCGCGCCGGTAGGCGTCGACGGTGTTGGCGGCGCGGCCCTTGGAGACGACCAGCCAGTCCAGGTATTCCTCGGCTTCGACGGGCAGCCCCTTGGGGACTACCGGTTCATCGACCGCGGACACGGTCGCGCCCGCAGCAGCCTGGGTTCCGGCCCTCGCCGGAAAGACGGAGGGGCGGGGCGGAAAGACGGAGGGGCGGGGCGGAACAACGGAGGGCGGGGGGCTCACACCACCTCCACCGCCACCGCAGCGTCGTGGCTGAACTGCAGGCGCGGGTTGCGGCCCTCGACGCGGTCCAGTGCCGCGTCCATGAGGCCGGCGAACAGCGGCGCCGGGCGGTTGGGGCGGCTCTGGAACTCCGGGTGCGCCTGGGTGCCGATCCAGAACGGGTGCCCGTCGAGCTCCACGAACTCCACCAGCAACCCGTCGGGCGAGAGGCCCGAGCAGACGAGCCTGGCCGCCTCGATCCGCTCGCGGTAGTCGGGGTTGAACTCGTAGCGGTGCCGGTGCCGTTCGGACACCACCTCGCTGCCGTAGAGCTCGGCGACGCGGCTGCCGGGGACCAGCTTGGCCACGTACGAGCCCAGCCGCATGGTGCCGCCCTTGTGGGTGACCTTGCGCTGCTCCTCCATGAGGCAGATCACCGGGTGCGGCGTGCGGGGGTCGAACTCGGTGGAGTGCGCCCCCGCCAGGCCCAGCACGTTGCGGGCGAACTCCGCGGTCATGACCTGCATCCCGAGGCACAGACCCAGGCAGGGGACGTTCCGCTCCCGAGCGTAGGAGGCGGCGGCGATCTTGCCCTCGATGCCCCGCGACCCGAACCCGCCGGGGATGACGATGCCCTCGAGGTCCGCCAGCCGGCGGGAGGTGAGCAGGCCCTCCACCTCCTCGGCGGGGATCCAGTCGATCTCCACCCTGGCACCCCGCGAGCAGGCGGCGTGGCGCAGCGCCTCGGCCACCGAGAGGTAGGCGTCGATGAGGCGCACGTACTTGCCCACCACCCCGACGCGCACCACGTTCGTGGCGTTGTGGGTGCGCTCGCTGAGGAGCTGCCAACTGCTCAGGTCGGGATCGCCGTCGAAGCCCAGCAGCTCGCACACCACGCCGTCGAGGTTCTCGTCGTGCAGCACCAGCGGCAGGTCGTAGATGCTGTCGGCGTCGGCGGCGTTGGCCACCGCCGAGATGGGGACGTCGCACAGGTTGGAGATCTTGCGCTTCAGGTCGTCGGAGATGGAGGTGTCGCTTCGGCACACGATCACGTCGGGTTGGATGCCGCGGCTGCGCAGCTCGGTGACCGAGTGCTGGGTGGGCTTGGTCTTGTGCTCGCCGGTGGGCCCGATGAGCGGCACCAGGGTGACGTGCACGTAGCACACGTTGCGGCGTCCCACGTCGAGGCGGATCTGGCGGACGGCCTCCAGGAACGGCAGGATCTCGATGTCGCCGACCGTGCCGCCGATCTCGATGATGGCGACGTCCACATCGGGGCGGGCCACGCCCAGGATGCGCCGCTTGATCTCGTCGGTGATGTGCGGGATGACCTGCACGGTGCCGCCGAGGTAGTCGCCTCGCCGCTCGGCCTCCAGCACCGCCGAGTAGATCCCGCCGGTGGTGGCGTTGGAGTCCTGGGTGAGGTTCTCGTCGATGAACCGCTCGTAGTGGCCGAGGTCCAGGTCGGTCTCGCCGCCGTCGGTGGTGACGAACACCTCGCCGTGCTCGAAGGGGTTCATGGTGCCGGGGTCCACGTTGATGTAGGGATCCAGCT
>JAPPKQ010000066.1 GCA_028819945.1 bacterium
CTTCGTGGGTTGGGGGGTGTGGGGGGGGGGGGGGGCCGACGGGGGGGGGGGGGGAGGCGGCCAGACGGGGGAGGCGGCGGCCGGCGGTTAGAGTCCCCCCGTGCCCTGGCCGCCCGCGGTGGATCTCTACAGCGACACCCAGACGAAACCCACCGCCGCCATGCGCCGCGCCATGGCCGACGCCGAGGTGGGCGACGAGCAGCAGCGCACCGATCCCACGGTCAACCGGCTGTGCGCCCGGGTGGCGGAGATGCTGGGACACGAGGCCGGACTCTTCCTGCCCACCGGCACGATGTGCAATCTCGTGGCCGTGGCAGCGCACACCTCGCCGGGTGACGCCATCGTGGCCTCCGTCGACAGCCACATCGTTCGATCCGAGACGGGTGGTGCCGCCGCCTACTCGGGAGTGATCACCGACCTGCTGGGTAGCGACGGCGGGCGGTTCGGGCCCGAGGCCGCCGCCGAGGCTCTGGCGCCCGGCAACGCCTACCGGCCCTGGCCCCGCCTCCTCTGCCTCGAGCAGACCCACAACTTCGGCGGGGGCACCGTGTGGCCGCTGGCGCAGTACCGGGCCGTCGCGGAGGTGGCGCACGGGACGTCGGTTCCGGTGCACACCGACGGTGCCCGGCTCTTCAACGCCACTGTGGCGTCGGGAACCGAGGCGGCCGACTGGGGTGGACCCGTGGACTCCATCTGGATCGACTTCACCAAGGGGCTCGGGGCGCCCATCGGCGCCGTCCTGGTCGGGCCGAGCGACTTCATCGACGCGGCGCGGGTGCACAAGCACCGCTGCGGGGGCGCCATGCGGCAGGCGGGCATCGCCGCCGCCGGCTGCCTCCATGCGCTGGACCACCACATCGATCGCCTCGCCGACGACCACGCCAACGCGGCCCGCCTGGCCGAAGGCATCTCGGCCCTCGGGCTGGGGACCGAGGACGTCGAGACCAACATGGTGTGGATCGACATCGCCTCCACCGGTCTGCGGGCGGCGGAGTTCCTGGAGCGCCTCGCCGCGCACGATGTCCGCATGAGCCGTGTGGAGGAGCGGGTGCGGGCTGTGACCCACCTCGACATCTCCGCCGGCGACATCGAGACGGCGCTCGCGGCGGTGGGCGCGATCCTGGCCGAGGTGCCGTGAGCGGCGACGTGAGCGGCCCGCAGCGCCCCAACATCTGCTTCATCCTCACCGACCAGGAGCGCCACCGCGGCTGGCTGCCCGACGACGTGGACCTGCCCGCCCGCCGGCGCCTGCTGACCGGCGGTCTGGAGTTCAGCCGGCACTACACGCACACCTCGCCCTGCTCGCCCTCGCGGGCGACTCTCGTGACGGGCGAGTACATGCCCGCCCACGGCATCAAGGAGAACACCCGGGGACCGGCCAACGGCTGGCTGGACAGCGGCACCGACACCCTCGGCAAGATGCTGCGCAGGCAGGGCTACTGCACCGGCTACAAGGGCAAGTGGCATCTGTCGATGGGCCCCTACCCGGATATGGAGTCCTACGGCTTCGGCGACTGGGAGGGCAACGACCAGGCTTTCTGGGGCCAGGCCGGCAGCGGGGTGGAGTTCGACGAGCCGATCGCAGCCTCCGCCGCGCAGTGGATCCGCGACCGCGCCGGCAGCCCGCAGCCGTGGTTCCTCCTCGTGGGGCTCGTCAACCCCCACGACGTCATGTGGTTCCCCATCGACCAGCCCTGGTACCAGGAGGCCAACCCCGAGCACTACGGCCGGGTGCGCGACCGCTACGCCTCCCTCGGTTGGGGTCGTGCCGACGCGCTGCCGCCGTTCACCTTCGACTATCCGGAGCGGTTCGACGAGCTGCCGGCCAACTTCGACGACGACCTGCACACCAAGCCCGACGTGCACCGCCGCTTCGTCCACGAGATGTCACGCAACGGCGGCTACCTGGACCGCGCCGAGGTGGGGCGATGGCTCCGCCAGCTTGACTACTACGTGAAGCTCCACGAGATGAGCGACGTGAGCGTGGCTCTCATCCTGGACGCCATCGAGGATGCCGGCGCCGCCGACGACACCGTCGTGATCTTCACCTCCGACCACGGCGACCAGTGCGGCTCGCACGGCCTGCGCTCGAAGGGACCGTGGAATTACGAGGAGACGATGCACATCCCGCTGTACGTGGTGGCGCCAGGATTGACCACGGGGGGCACGCGGACCGAAGCGCTCACCAGCCACGTGGATCTGACCGTGACGGTCGCCGAGTTGGCCGGCGTCGACCTGTCCGAGGCGGGGCTTCCGGGGCGCAACCTGGCGCCGCTGTGGGCCGACCCGACCGGCGGGGGTCGCGAGGAGATCCTGTTCGCCCAGGACTGGGCCTGGTACGACGGCCTGCTGGACACCCGCTACGCCAGCCGGGGCATCTTCGACGGCCGCTTCAAGTACTGCCGCTACTACGGCATCGGCGGCAGCAGCACCACCTCGGCGCGGCCGCCGGCGGGCCCGAAGCTCTTCGACATCGACGCCGACTTCGACGACCACGAGCACGAGCTGTACGACCTGCAGGAGGACCCCCACGAGCTCGTGAACCTGGCCGTCGACCGCGGACGGCGCAGGGAGGTGCGGGCGTGGTTCGGTCGGCTCCTGGAGGC
>JAPPKQ010000184.1 GCA_028819945.1 bacterium
CGGGATCAAGACCTCGCAGCAGGACACCAGGTGGGCGGACATGCTGGCCGTCTGGACCGAGGCCGACGACATCGACGTGTTCACGTCGGCCTGGAACTTCGACCACTTCTACCCGATCTTCTCGGATTCGACGGGGGAGTGCCTCGAGGGCTGGACGACTCTGACGGCGCTGGCGCAGGCCACGAAGCGCCTCCGCATCGGCTCCATGGTGAACGGCATCGTCTACCGCCACCCGGCGGTGCTGGCCGCCATGGCGTCGTCGCTGGACATCATCAGCGGCGGCCGCCTGGAGTTGGGCATCGGCGCCGCCTGGAACACCGAGGAGTGCGACGCCTACGGCATACACCTCGGCACCCTCACCGAGCGCTTCGACCGCTTCGCCGAGGCCTGCGAGATCCTCAAGGGCCTGCTCACCCAAGAGCTGACCAGCTTCGAGGGCCGCTACTTCAGCCTCGCCGACGCCCGCAACAACCCGCCCGGCGTCCAGAAGCCGCACCCGCCGATCTGCATCGGCGGCCAGGGCGAGCGGCGCACCCTGCCGCTGGTGGCCCGCTACGCCGACCACTGGAACTGCCCCGGTCCCGACCTCGACACCTACCGGGCCAAGCACGCGGTGCTCCAGGAGGCCTGCGACGCCATCGGCCGTCCGCCGGGCGAGATCATGACCTCCGTGCACCTGCGGGTGCCCGCCGACGGCGACCCCGGCCCGGTCGCAGAGCAGGCCGCCGCCTACGCCGAGGCCGGCGTCGACCTCGCCATCTGCTACCTCCCCCCGCCCCACACCCCCACGGTCCTCGAGCCCCTCGCCGAAGCCCTCGTCCCGCTTGCCGACTGACCCGCGGGAGGGGCGAGGAATCTAGGCGTCGGCGGCCTCGGGCGGCCTGGCGCCGCTGTGGAGCAGGCCCCAGACGATGGAGTCCGCCAGGGCCTCCCAGGACGCCTCCACGATGTTCTCCGAGACGCCGATGGTGGTCCAGGTGCGGGCGCCGTCGCCGGAGTCGATCAGCACCCGGGTGACAGCGGCGGTGCCGGCGGCCGTGTCCAGGACCCGCACCTTGTAGTCGGTCAGGGCGATGCGGGCGATCTCGGGGTAGTGGTCGCCGACCGCCGACAGCAGGGCGTTGTGCAGGGCGTTCACCGGCCCGTTGCCCTCGCCGACGGTGATGCGCCGCTGCGAGCCCACCCACAGCTTGATCGTCGCCTCGCACTGGCGGTGCATCGCGTCGTCGTCGGCCCGGCTCGGCCCCGAGACCCCGGCATCCGCGTGCGACCCGGAGACCCCGGCATCCGCGTGCGACCCGGAGACCCCGGCATCGGCAGGCGCGCCCGACCGGTAGCGCCCCACCTCCACCCGGAACGACTCGATCCGGAAATACGGCTGCTCCCAGCCCGTCGCCGCCCGCATCCACAGCTCCAGCGAGGCGTCGGCCACCTCGAAGTGGTAGCCCTCGTACTCCAGGCGCTTGAGCGTCTCGATCAGATGCCCGATCGTGGGCCCGTCCATGTCGATCCCCAGCTCCCGGGCCTTCAGCTCGATCGACGAGCGCCCCGCCATCTCCGAGACCACGAACCGGGTGCCGTTGCCGACACTCCCGGGCTCGATGTGCTCGTAGGCGTCGGCCCGCCGGGCCAGGGCGCTGGCGTGCAGCCCCGCCTTGTGGGCGAACGCCGAGGTGCCGACGTAGGGCTGCTGCGGGTCCGGCGCCCGGTTCACCATCTCGGCGACCCGCCGGGACACCGACGTAAGCATCTCCAGCCCCTCCGGTGCCACGGTCGCCACGCCCATCTTCAGGCTGAGGTTGGCGATGATCGGCACCAGGTCGCAGTTGCCGGTGCGCTCGCCGTAGCCGTTGATGGTGCCCTGCACCTGCACGGCCCCGGCCCGCACGCCGGCGAGGGCGTTGGCCACCCCGCAGCCGGTGTCGTTGTGCAGGTGCACGCCCACCGGGGCGCCGAGGGCGTCCACGATCTCGGCCACGATGGCGTACACCTCGTGCGGCAGCGAGCCCCCGTTGGTGTCGCACAGCACCAGCCGCTCGGCCCCGGCCTCGGCCACCGCCGCCAGCACCGCCAGGGAGTAGTCGGGGTTGTGCTTGTAGCCGTCGAAGGCGTGCTCGGCGTCGAAGAACACCCGCCGGCCCGCCGCCACCAGGTGCGCCACCGACTCGGCCGCCATGGCGATGCCCTCGTCCAGGCTGGTGCGCAGCGCCCCGGTCACGTGGTAGTCCCAGCACTTGCCGACGATGCACACCGTCTCGGCGCCGGCCCGCAGCAGGTTCGCCAGCACCGGGTCGCTGTCGCAGCGGCCGCCCACCCGCCGGGTGGAGCCGAAGACCGCCAGCCGGGCCGTCTCCAGGCGCAGTTCCTCGGCGGCGCGGGCGAAGAACTCGTCGTCCTTGGGGTTGGCGCCGGGCCAGCCGCCCTCGATGTAGTGCACGCCGAGGCGGTCCAGCTCCCGGGCGATGCGCAGCTTGTCCTCGACGGTCAGCGAGATGCCTTCGAGCTGGCTGCCGTCCCGCAGCGTGGTGTCGTAGATCTCCACCGCGGCGGGCGTGCGGGCGGAGGCCGCGGCGGCCCGCGCCCGGGCCTCCAG
>JAPPKQ010000117.1 GCA_028819945.1 bacterium
GTGTGGATGCCCATGATCTCGTACTGCCGGTTGACGGCGCGCTTGTTGTAGGCCAGCTGGTCGTTGTCGATGTTGCCCAGCCGCCGGGCGAAGTTGAGCGTGAACTCGTCGATCTCGTCCGGGGTGACGGCGTACGTCGCCCAGCCCATCCACTCGAGGTCGCGGCCCGTGAACGCGTCGCCGGTGTAGGCGAAGAGGCGCGCCTTGGATGGCGGCAGGAACCACGGCGCCCACATCATGTCCATCGTGCCCATCGCCCGGACCGGCGGGTAGCCCACCTGGCAGTCCTCGGTGATGATGCGGAAGTCGCACATCGAGGCCAGCTCCGTGCCGCCGGCCAGGCAGTAGCCGTGCAACTGCGCGATAACCGGCTTCGAGAGCTCCCAGACGCGCCAGTTCGTCAGGATCGTGTGCCGCGACCAGTCGTAGTGGTTGGGGTGCGTCGTGCCGACGTCGGGCAGGCCCGAGTGCCGGTTGACGTGCGGGTGATTCGGCACCGGCACGTGATTCAGGTCGTAGCCCGCGCTGAAGGCGCGCCCCGCCCCCTTGATGATGATCACGCCGACCTCCGGGTCGGCCTCCGCCTCCGTGAGGGCGTGGAACAGTTCGCCGCGCAACTCGTGCGAGAGGGCGTTCAGCTTCTCCGGCCGGTTGAGGGTGATCGTCGCCACCCGGCCGTCGGTCTCGGTGAGGATGAAGTCGTAGGACACGGTGCACTCCGTCGATCGGCGGGGCCCGGACGGTCGGCCGGGCGCCGGGTTGCAGGGTAGCGCGGCGCATCGGTAGGCGGGAGGCACGCGAGCGGTCCCCGCCCCCGGCCGATCTGCGCGCGCCGCGACTGTGACAGGCGGCGTCACCCGCTAGATTTGCCCTGCCGGCCGGGGCCTTCCCGTGTGCGTTCCTTGCGTGGTCGTTCGGCCGGCGTTGGCCGGGCCGTTCCTGCCCGCGGGCCGGCCTTGGAGGACTCCTGTCATGGCGCTGAGCAAACTCCTGATCGCCAACCGCGGCGAAATCGCGATCCGTGTGATGCGCGCGGCCGAGGAACTCGGCATCGCGACGGTGGCCGTCTTCTCCGAGGACGACGCCGAGTCGCTGCATGTGCGCGCCGCCGGCGAGGCCCATCCGCTGCCCGGCGCGGGCGCCGCCGCATACCTCGACATCGAGGGCGTGCTGGCCGTCGCCGCCGCCGCGGGCTGCGACGCCGTCCATCCGGGCTACGGCTTCCTGGCCGAGAGCGCGGCCTTCGCGCGCCGATGCGGGGAGCAGGGCGTGGTCTTCGTCGGGCCCTCCGTGCAGGCCCTGGAGCTCCTGGGCGACAAGGCGCGCGCCCGGGCGCTGGCCGACGAGCACGAGGTCCCCGTCCTGCCCGGGACCCAGGGCGCGGTCGGCCTCGATGAGGCGCGGGCCTTCCTCGACGGCCTGGGCGAGGGCGGGGCGATCATGATCAAGGCGCTGGCCGGCGGCGGCGGCCGGGGCATGCGCGTCGTCGCGGCGCCCGGCGAGCTGGACGAGGCCTACGCCCGCTGCCAGTCCGAGGCCGAGGCGGCCTTCGGCTCCGGGGCGGTCTACGTGGAACAGCTCATCCCGCGCGCGCGGCACATCGAGGTGCAGGTGGTGGGCGACGGCACGGGCGCGGTCAGCCACCTGGGCGAACGCGAGTGCAGCGTCCAGCGGCGTCACCAGAAGTTGGTCGAGCTGGCCCCCAGCCCGACGCTGCGCCCCGAGGTGCGCGAGGCCATCGCCGCCGCGGCGGTGCGCATGGCGGCCTCCGTGTCGTATGCCAGCCTGGGCACGTTCGAGTTCCTCCAGGACGCGACGCACGACGATCGCTTCTTCTTCATCGAGGCCAACCCCCGCCTGCAGGTCGAGCACACCGTGACCGAGGCGGTCACCGGCGTCGACCTCGTGCGGGCGCAACTGCGCCTCGCCGGCGGCGAGGATCTGTCGGCGGTGGGCCTGGCGCAGGCGTCGATCCCGCTGCCGCAGGGCTACGCCATCCAGGCCCGCGTCAACACCGAGGAGATGCAGCCCGACGGCAGCGTCCGTCCCACCGGCGGCGAACTCACGGCCTTTCACCTCCCCGCCGGCCCCGGCATCCGCGTGGACACGTTCGGCTATCCCGGCTACCGCACCAACCCGAACTTCGACTCGCTGCTGGGCAAGGTGATCGCGCACGCGCCGTCGGGCGGGTTCCCGGTGGCGGCGCAGCGGCTGAGCCGGGCGCTGAGCGAGTTCCGCATCGGCGGGCTGGAGACCAACGCGAGCTTCCTGCGCAACGTGCTGCGCCACGACGACTTCCTCGCCGGCGCCGTCTACACCCGCTGGGTCGACGACAACGTGGCGGCGCTGGCCGTCACGGAAGAGGCCGCGTCCGGCAACGGGGCGGCGCGAGGCAGCGGCGCCGGCGGCGCGCTCGACAAGAGCGACCCCCTCTCCGCGCTCAACTTCTTCCGCGAGGGCGAGGCCACGCACTCCAGCGCGCAGTCGGCCCCGCCGATCGCCGCTCCCCCCCCCCCCGCCCCCCACCCCCCCCCCCAGCAGGGCCCCGGGGCCGCGCTGCACAAACCAGAGGGCGCTCGCGGG
>JAPPKQ010000431.1 GCA_028819945.1 bacterium
GCGCCACCGTCGCCCGATCTTCCGGCCGGCCGTCCCGTTCACGGCCCGGATCAGGGCGCTGGGGAACATGACCGCACCAGCAGCAGCCATGACGAGGCCGACCAAGATCGCAGACGGCAGCACGACCAGCACAGCCAGGCCAAGCAAGACGCCGACTGCAGTGGCCACGAGAGCGCCGAGGAGGAGGTCCACGAGGCCCAAGGCTAGCGCCCCGGAACTACAAGCGTGGGATTATGCGCACAGAAACCAAGAGGGCGCCAGCCGAGGCCCCAAAACCGTCGCGTTCTCGGACCCGCTCATTCTTCCCGTCGTCGCACGGTTGGGGCCGGCGCCCCGCTGCGCTCACCTCATCGCGTCGAGCCGGGCCGCCCGTATGAACGGGATCGCTTCGGCGACGTAGCAGCACGGCCCTCCCGCTCAGGCTTCGCCCCTGCGCCGAACGAGGACCAGGCCGGAGCTGCTGCGGTTCCTCCTGAGCTTGCGCTTGCCGTATCGGATGCGATACGGTTTCGGCATGGATGCCATCGACGCCTACGCAACCGAGCTGGAGTACGGAGCTGAGCGCCGAGGCCTCAGCGACGCCCTGGGCGAGCTGGAGGCCGCGGCCAGCAAGGTCCGCCGCCTGTTGGGCGAGTCCGTGCGCCGGCGCGGCTACCGCTGGACCGTCGACGCCTCAGGGCTGCCGCTGGGGACCGTGCAGCGCTGGCGCTACGAGGTACCGCCCAGCCCGACCCTCCGGGCCGCTCAGAGCCGCCGAGAGCGCCGCTAGCGCCCTCACCGCCAGCGCCACCAGGACCACGGCCGCCGCCGCCGCCTTCTGGGGCTCTCCCGCGCTCGGGGGGCCGGGCCGTGTCGCTCCACCGTCCCGCTGCCAACCCGTCGCCCCGGCGCTGCCGCCCCCGGCGCGTCGTCAGCCCCGCGTGAAAGCGGGGAGCTTCCGCCGCCCCGGGGGCCGGCCAGACCGGGGCGGGCCTGGCCCCGGCTCCGGTGCCTCTCCCCGACCCCGGCCCCCCGAGCGCGGGAGAGCCCCAGAAGGCGGGCCGGACAGCCGCCCTCCGGGGCCCGTCACCGCGGGAGGTCAACCCGAACATGAGACCTCGCCGGCGCTCAGGCCTTCGGCGCTTCGTAGCCGAGCAGCACGACCTCGCTCTTGCCGCTGAGCGTCGCCCGCGGCTCCAGCTCCACGGTCGCACCGTCGAGCAGCCGCAGCGCCTTCACGTTGAGCCGCTGGCTCCCGCCGTCCTCACCGACGACGTACGTCGCCAGGTAGTCCACCCGGTCGCCCTCACGGCCCGTGAACTGCTCTTGTCGCAGCTCCACCATTCCTCGCATCACACCTCCCTTCGGCTTGCTCATCGCCGGCCACGCCGCCGCGGCCGCAACGCCGCACGCCGCCGCTTGGCCAACTGCTTCGCCTGACGCTGCTTGAGCCGCTGCGCCCGATAGTACGAGCTCATCGAGGCCGACCTCCGATCACCGACCACCGTACCGGCCGGCTAGGAGGCAGCGGAGACGCCCAGCAGCTCCCGGAACCGGTCGGCTCCCGTGCCGTTCTTTGAGGCGAGGTCATCCCGGAGCGCCAGGAGGTCGACCAGATCGCCCGAGACCAGGTACCGGGCGGCATGGTGCCGCACCGCCTGAGCCGGCCATGTCACCCGGACCAGCTCCAGGGCCTCGCCGTTCTCGACCATGACCGCGGCCCCGATCGCTGCCGGGCGCATCACCCGATCGACGTTCTGGAGCCGTTCGGCCACGGCCTCAGCGTCCAGCTCGAGGACCTCGACCGGTGCCAGGGCCTCGATCACCCGATCCCGCTGGATGTAGCCCCACCACCGGCCGGACCAGCTCCACGATCCCGGCTGCTTCTGGTGGGCCTTCCGCCCCGACAGCTCCGAGGTCAGGTAGCTGACCAGCTCCCCGGCCGAGGTCACCGGCCGCCAGTGAGCGCCGTACCGCTGCCGAGCTGCTGCAGACGAGCCGCCGCAGCCGGTCAGCTCCAGCCAAGCGGCCGCCAGCCACTCGCCGAACCGGTCCCCGTCCTCAGCTGACACGAAGCCGGCCAGCACCAGGTGGAAGTGGGGCGCGCCCCGCCGCTGCCGCTCCAGCACCCACAGCCCGAACACGTCGGGCCAGCTCCGCCGCATCCGCTCCCGCAGGGCCTCTAGGTGCGCCTTCGCCGTGGCCGGCTCCGGTGCCGCCTCGCCGTACGTCAGGGAGGCGAAACCGGCCTCAACGCCGACCATCACGGCGATGAGCCGAACCGCCACGGCGACGAGCCGACGACGCGACGCCGCCGACAGCTCCCGGATCTTGCCCCGAGGGCCACCACCCGCCCGGCTGGGGTCAGGATCCCCGCCGCCGTAGCCGTCCGGAGAGCTGTAGGGCCGGGACGTCGCCCCGACGACGGAGCCGGTCGCGACGTCCCGCACCAGCTCGACCCGGCCGGACGCCTTCACGGGGCGCTCCAGGGCGCAGAGCTGCGCCCAGCACAGCGCCGCCGGATGCCGGACTAGGGCCGTATACGGATGCGCCACCGTCGCCCGATCTTCCGGCCGGCCGTCCCGTTCACGGCCCGGATCAGG
>JAPPKQ010000220.1 GCA_028819945.1 bacterium
TTCGAGGGTAGCGTTCACGCGCCAGCGCTGCGCGTCGCCGCCGCTCGATACGAGGCGCAAATCGGTGGTATCGCCGGTACGGATAGCGTCCTCAGACACAAGGGCAGTTTCCTTCGTCAGCCGCAGG
Organism: bacterium; assembly: GCA_028819945.1. Classification (GTDB taxonomy): domain Bacteria; phylum Actinomycetota; class Acidimicrobiia; order Acidimicrobiales; family CATQHL01; genus VXNF01. Next base: position 128 of record JAPPKQ010000220.1, read on the forward strand.
CCCTGGAACATGGGGGTCATGTGACGAGTCCCTTCTCCCGCATCCGGTCATAGATCACCGAGGCCAGTGGGTCCACGGCGCCGTAGACCGCCCGCAAGGTGGCGTCGGTCACGTCGCCTATCAGCTGCGGTGCGAAGTTGATTACCAGGTTGGTGCCGCGCCGCGGGTCCATGAGGTCCTGGTCCGCCGCCGTCAGCACACGCTCGCCGCCGTGCACCACGGCAAGCTGCGGCGCGCCGACCGGCCCGGGCACCAGGCCGCCGCCGGCGAAGCCTAAAGGCGAACGGTTCCCGCCGCTGCCGGGCACGCCGGGTATCGGGTTTCCTGCCGCGGCGCCGGCGCCGAATATGGTGCCGAGAAACCCGAACAGCCCGCCTCCGCCGGCGCCTGCCGCGGCGGATAAGCCCTCCTGCAGGGCTGATTGCAGAAATTCGAAGAACGGCTTGAGCAGGTCCTTCAATTGCAGCCCCACCTCCCGGATCATGCCGTCGCTGAAGCCCCGCAGCAGCTCGTTGAACACCGGCTCGAATTTGCCCTCATCGAAAGCCCGGTACACGCCACGCTGCAGGCCAAAAGCCATCTGGTCGGCAATGTGGTCGAACGGCTCGCGCGGCAGCTCACGGGTTGTGCTACCGAAATCCGGCGCCGGCAGGCTGGGCGGCGCCGGCAGGCTGGGCGGCTCCGCCCGCATGGGTTCGGTTAGCGCCCCGGGCGGTAGTTCCGGATCGGCGGGCGGGGAAATGGTGGGGACGGCGATATCCGGCAAGGTAATATCGAGGCGCTGCAGGAAGTCTTTTGCGAAGTCGTTCAGGTTGCCGAATATCCCTTCCATTGTGGCGCCGAGGCTGGTAGCGGTGACCACTATCTCGCCCGTGGAGTGGGCCAGGTCCTGTGCGAGGCCGGTCATTTCGGGGATGCCTACCGGGTCGAAGCCCAGCTCCGCCGGATCGGTAGTACCCGGCCCGACAATCCCGCTGAGGTCTGGCAGGAGATCCCGAATAGACCGGCCTATCGCCTGGGTCCGGTCGACCAGGCTGTCCAGCAGGCTGTCCACTTCGTCGCGGTAGGCCACGGCGGCCACCAACGCGGCCGTAAACGCCGCCGCCGCGAAACCGGCCGGGGTCGTCAGGACCGTCAGCAGTCCGGCACCCGCGATTGCGCGCGCGCTGGCCACCACCACGCCGGCCAGCGCTTGCACGCCGGCGGCAGTACGGGCGAGGACGCCGACGGCGATTTGCGATCCCAGATAGGTGGTAATGGCCAGGCCGGTCAGTACGACGGCATGGCGGTATTCGTACAGCGTGGCCGCGGCGTCGAAAATCCGGCGGGTGAGCCAGTAGACAAGGGAGCCCGCTTGCCTGATTGCGTCGTCGAGGTTCGGAAAGCCCCCCGTGGCGTCCGCGACGGCGGCGCTCAAATTGGAGCGCACGGACGCGCCCAACAGGTCGCCCGCCAACCGGAGCTCGTCCCAAAAGTGCGCCGCCTCGCCTGTTTCCACCGTCACGCCGGCCAGGCGCTCCCGGTAGGTGTCCAGGGCGGTAGAGCGCCGGGCGAGCTGCAGGATGAATTCCCGATCGGAGGAGAACAGATCGTCTACGGCCGTCTGTTGCGCTATCACGTCGTCGGCATCGCGCACCGCCTGCAGGAAGAGGTTGAAAGCGTCCACGGTGCGCCGGCCGACAAAGTCCTCAGCCGCCAGGCCAATCGCCTCGAAGGCGTCAACCGCGGTCGACTCCCCGCGCTGCAGCTCAACCAGGCGCGTCTGGAAGTCGGCGATAACCTCCCGCGCGTCCTCCATCTCCCCGCCGAACTGCTGGAATGCGAAGGCCAGGCCGCGGAATTCCGTCTTGCTGATGCCCGCCACGGTCGCCAGGCGCTGGAGGCGTATCTCCGTATCCGCCGCTTGGCGCGCAATGACGCCGAGGCCGGCTACGGAGCCCGCAGCCAGCACGCCTATGCCGGCGAATACCCGGGTGGCCTGGCGGTGGACACCGGACAGGAAGCCCCGCCACTCGCCGCGCGCCTTGTCCAGGTCGCGCTGCAGGCGCTGCGAGTCGGCGATCATGCGGAAGCGTAGTGTGTAATCAGCCATGGTGCTTCCTGACCAGCTCTTGGATGCGGCGATCTATCGCCTCGATGAGCGCCTGCCTGAAGCGCTCGCCGTCCGGCCCGGCCGCGTGGCGGAGGGCCGCGTGAATGACGCCGCGCCCGGGTACGTGCCGGCCGTGCCGGCGGTGGCCGAACTCAACGGCCATGCCCTGCTGCGGCCGTATGCCGGTGCGCCGGCCGTAGCGCCAGCCGACGTAGAGTTGCACGCCGCCACCGGGCAGCGTCTTGATGCGGCTCCACACCGATTTGGCCAGGCGGCGACGGCCGACGGGGATGCGCTTGCCGCGCGGCGTGGTGCGGCGGGCGCGCGGCGCGCGCCTGCGTCG
>JAPPKQ010000378.1:0-1980 GCA_028819945.1 bacterium
TTGGGGCCGGTGACGATGGCGCGTGCCACGCCGACGCGCTGTTGCTGGCCGCCGCTGAGCTCGCGGGGCCGGCGCTCGTATAGGCCCGGATCCAGGATCACCCGTTGCATGGTGTCGGTGACGCGCTCGCGGCGTTCGGTGGGAGTCAGAGAGGGCTCGTGGATGACCAGCGGCTCCTCGATGATCCGCCCGACGCTCATCAGCGGGTCGAGGGACTGGAAGGGCTCCTGGAACACGATGGTCATGTTCCGCCTGGCGGCCTGCAGCGTCTTGCGGTCCAGCCCGTCCAACTGCATACCGTCCACGGTCACGTGGCCCTCGTCGGGCTGGATGAGGCCCAGTGCCAGGCGCCCCACCGTGGACTTGCCCGAGCCGCTCTCGCCGATCAGCGCCAGCGTCTCGCCAGCCTCGATGTGCAGATCCACGCCGTTGACGGCGTGCACCGGGCTGCGGCCGCGCCGGAACGTCTTGCGCACCTCGCTGAGCGTGACGAGCGCCATCACGCACTCCCTGTGGTACAGCCGGACCGCGCAGGACTCGCCGGCAGGGCCGACCCGATACCTCGACGCGCATGGATTCCGGCCTCCGCCGGAATGACGGGGGAGGTGGCCCGCAGCGTCATGTCGGGGTCTCCGCGGTCGGCGCAGGCGCGGCGGCGCTCGTGGGTGTGGCGGGCAGGCGAATCCCGACACCTTTGTCGTAGTGGACCGCCGCCCAGTGCTCGGGGCCGACCTCTCGCAGGCCGGGCGCCTCGGTGGCGCAGCGCGGGTCGGAGCGGTACTGGCAGCGGTCGTAGTAGAAGCATCCCGGCGGCAACTCCAGCAGCGTCGGCACGGTGCCCTGGGCGCCCACCAGGCGCTCGCCGCGCCGGGGCACTGCGGCGAGCAGCGCCTCGGTGTACGGGTGGGCGGGTTCGGTCAGCACCCGCCGCACCGGACCCGCCTCGACCACCTGCCCGGCGTACATGACCAGGACCCGGCTGCAGTACTGCGCCACGACGCCGACGTCGTGGGTGACCAGCAGCATCGAGCGCCCCTCGGTCTCGGCCAGGTCGCGGATCAGGTCCAGGATCTGGCGCTGGATGGTGAGGTCGAGACCTGTCGTCGGCTCGTCGGCCACGACCAGCCGCGGGTTCAGGACCATGGCCAGGGCGATCACGACCCGCTGCGCCATGCCGCCGCTCAACTCGTGGGCGTAGCCCCGCAGGACGCGTTCCGGATCGGCGATCCCGACCGCATCCAGCATGTCCAGCGCCGTGCCGCGGATCTCGCCGCGCCGGCCGCGGCCGTGCGCCCGGATGACGTTGCGGAACTGGCGCTCGATCCGCAGCACGGGGTTGAGGGCGCCGAACGGGTTCTGGGGGACGAACCCGATGCTCGCCCCCCTGATCTGGCGGAGTTGGCGGGGTTGGAGTCCGACGAGGTCGGTCCCCTCGAGGAGGACCGATCCGGCGGTGACACGCCCCGGCGACTTCAACAGGCCGATGATCGCCCGCACGGTGGCGGACTTGCCGCAGCCCGTCTCGCCCACCAGGCCCACCGTCTCGCCCTCGCCGATGGAGAACGACACGCCGTTGACGGCGTGCACCGTGCGGCGCCGGCTACGGAACTGGACGCGGAGGTCGGTGACCTCCAGCAGCGAGGTGGTCACAGGCGCGGCGGCAGCGGTCATGGCGCTCAGTCCTCGGCCCGCCCGATGAGGCGGGTCACGCCGTCGGCCACCGTGTTGAAGGCGACGATCGTCACGAACACCATCGCGCCGGGGAAGAAGGACACCCACCACTGGCCGGTGGCGATGTTCTGGGACCCCACCCTGATCATCACGCCCCAGGAGGCGTCGGGAGGCGTGATGCCGATGCCGAGGAAGCTCAACCCGGCGATCACGATGATGGCATGGGCGGCGGCCAGCGACGCCTGGGCCAGCACGATGCCCATCGTGTTCGGCATCACGTGGCGCAGCATCACCCGGCTGCGGCTGGCG
>JAPPKQ010000378.1:1990-2559 GCA_028819945.1 bacterium
TCACGGTGAGGCCGTCGGCCGCGATCCCCGCGATCTCCCGCAGCACCAGCGCCTCGCTGCGCACAAGGCGGATGAAGCGCGGCACGTTCACTAGGGCGATGGCGAAGATGATGTTGCGCAGGGTGTTGCCGGTGAGCGCCACGATGGCGAACGCCAGCACCAGCAGCGGGAACGACTGGAACATGTCCAGGCCGCGCATGATCCGCTCCGACCAGCGGGACTTGTTGCTGGCAGCCAGACCCAGGGGGATGCCGACGGCGATCGACAGCAGCGTGCCGGCGAGGGCGATCGGGAGGTCCAGGCGGGCCGAGGCGAACACCCGTGAGAACACGTCGAATCCGAAGCGGTCGGTCCCGAACCAGAACTCTCCGTCCGGTGACTGCAACGTGCTCTGCGGATTCGGCTGGATCGGATCGTGGGGGAGGGGTGCGAAGAACCCGGCCAGCAGGATCAGCAGGATCACGACGAATCCGATCGTGAGTCCCTTGTGGGCGAGAGCCCCTCTGGCGAGGGTACGGAGAGCGCGCCCTGCGCTGCCGCCCTCGGCCGGCATCTCGGCTCGCTTCGGC
>JAPPKQ010000154.1 GCA_028819945.1 bacterium
GGCCAAGTACGGCAACCTCTTCGACATGTACGAGCGCATCACCGGCGAGGACCCCTACCGGGTACCCATGCGGATCTACCCGGCGGTCCACTACACGATGGGCGGGCTGTGGGTGGACTACAACCTCATGAGCAATGTGCCGGGACTCTTCGTGGCGGGCGAGGCCAACTTCTCCGACCACGGCGCCAACCGCCTCGGAGCCTCCGCTCTGATGCAGGGGCTGGCCGACGGCTACTTCATCGTCCCCTACACCGTCGGGGACTACCTCGCGGGGCGCCTCGGCAAGGAGGGCCCCGATACCGCTCATCCCGCCTTCGCGGACACTGTCTCGGAGGTGAACGACCGCACCGCCCGCTGGACGGCCGCCCGAGGGTCGCGCACCGTGGACTGGTTCCACCGCGAGTTGGGCCGGATCGTGTGGGACCACTGCGGCATGTCGCGCAACGCCGCCGGACTCCAGAAGGCGCTGGCGGAGATTCCCGCCCTGCGCCAGGAGTTCCGCGCCGACGTGTGCGTCCCCGGCTCGGCCGCCACCCTGAATCAGTCCCTCGAGAAGGCCGGACGGGTCGACGACTTCTTCGAGCTCGCGGAGTTGCTGGCGCGCGACGCGCTGGAGCGCGAGGAGTCCTGCGGGGGGCACTTCCGCGAGGAGCATCAGGACGCCGAGGGTGAGGCCCGCCGTGACGACGAGCGCTTCACGCACGTGGCGGCATGGGAATGGGCCGGGCCGGACGACGGGCCGATCCGCCATCGCGAGGAACTGGAGTTCAGCGCCGTGACACCGACCACGAGGTCCTACAAGTGAGCGCCACCGATAACGGCACGCTGAACCTGCGCCTGCGCGTCTGGCGCCAGGACGGTCCCGGCGACGCCGGCCGGTTCGAGACCTACGACGTCGGAGGCATCAGCGCCGACGCCTCGTTCCTGGAGATGCTGGACGTGCTCAACGAACGCCTCATCCTCGAAGGCCGGGAACCCATCACCTTCGAGTCGGACTGCCGGGAGGGCATCTGCGGCACCTGCGGCCTGATGATCAACGGGCGCGCCCACGGCCCGCAGAAGGGCACGGCCACGTGCCAACTCCACATGCGCGAGTTCTCCGACGGGGACCTCATCACCGTCGAGCCGTGGCGCGCCGGATCCTTCGAGGTCATCCGGGACCTCGCAGTCGACCGGACGGCTCTGGACCGGATCATCGCCGCCGGCGGCTACATCTCGGTCAACACCGGTGCGGCACCCGACGCCAACCTGGTGCCCGTCCCCAAGGAGGCTGCGGAGAGCGCCTTCGACGCGGCCGCCTGCATCGGCTGCGGCGCCTGCGTCGCCGCCTGCCCGAACAGCGCCGCGCAACTCTTCACGGCGGCGAAGGTGCAGCACCTGAACCTGCTCCCGCAGGGCCAACCCGAGCGTTGGGCGCGCACCGAGGCGATGGTGGAGACCATGGAGCAGTTCTTCGGCAGCTGCACCAACCACGGGGAGTGCGAGGAGGCCTGCCCGAAGGAGATCTCCATCGACTTCATCGCCTGGACGAACCGGGACTACGTCAGGGCCAAGCTGAAGAACCGCAAACTCGCCGGCCAGCGCTGAGGCGCGCCGTCACGTGCGCGACGGGATCGGCCAGGCGGCGCAGCGCCCGGGCGGCGCCGGCGTGCTGCGGTGGGCCGGCGACGGCCTGCGGGGATTCTGCATCGGGGTGGCCGATCTGGTGCCCGGGGTGTCCGGCAGCACGGTGGCGGTGCTGCTCGGCGTCTACGAGCGGCTCCTGGCGGCAGTGAGGAGCGTCGCCGGCGCCTTGGCGCGCCTGCTGCGCGGCGACCCGCGGGGGGCCGCGCGGCGGTTGCGCCGGATCGACTGGGCACTCGTGCTTCCGGTGGCTGCCGGCGCCGGCGTGGCGCTGGCGGCGCTGGCACGTGCCGTCGACTGGCTGCTGACGAACCGCCCCGAATCCACTGCCGGCGCCTTCTGGGGGTTGGTGTGCGCCGCCGTGCTGGTTGCGGCAGGCCAGGTGCGCGCCTGGCGAGTCTCCCTCGGGCTGCTGACCGCGGCCGTGGCCACCCTCGGCGCCTGGCTCTTCGGGCTCAGCGCCGCACCCGTGGCGGATCCGGTCGCGATCGTGTGGCTCGGGGCGGGCGCGCTCGGCATCTGCGCCATGATCCTGCCGGGAATCTCCGGTGCGTTCGTCCTGCTGATCATCGGGCTGTACGCCTCCTTCGTCGACGCGCTCAGCAACCGCGAGTGGGCACCGATCGGGCTGTTCGCGGCGGGCGCGGTGGCGGGAGCCCTGGTGTTCGCATCATTGCTCAGCAGGCTTCTCACCAGGCATCACGACACCGTGATGGCAACGATGGTCGGGTTGATGCTGGGCTCGTTGCGCGTGCTCTGGCCCTGGCCGAACGGCGTCGGACACCTCGGCGGCCCGGATGAGGTGGTCAGCGGGACCGGCCTCGAGTGGCCCGGTCGCGGGGAGGTGCTCTGGCCGGTGGTCTGCGCCGTCGCGGCATTCGCCTTGGCGCTGGCGGCCTCCCGATCCGCGAACCGCGCGACCG
>JAPPKQ010000120.1 GCA_028819945.1 bacterium
GTCCCAGGCCCTCGGCCGCCGCCGGCTTGACTGCAGGACGGTGCAGGCCGAGACGACGAAGCGCCGGCCGCCGCCGGGAGTCCGATCGAAGCGGTCCACGAGTAGGACCTGCTTGGCGGCCACCGGCTGCAGCGAGACGCCGGCGACGTCGAGGCCCGCATGTCGGGCCAGCGTCATGGCCACGAACTCGCTCTGGGTCACCGGGGCGGTGTCGGTGGCCTTGGGGAACTTGGCGATGTGGCCGCCGTCGGTGGCGGCGATCAGCGCCTTGGGCCGAGCCCCGCCGGTGGCGGTGCTGTGCCACAGCGCCCGGCGCAGCGCCTCGCTGAGCGGCATGCCTTCCTCGACGCGCTGGGCTGCCTCGGCGAGATCGTCGATGGGTACATCGTCTCCGACGCGGGGGCGGTATGTGTCGGGGTCATGCTGCAGGTCGAGCGCGCCGATACGGTCCGAACTGGACTCCAGGAGATAGCCGAGAGTGCTGAGCCCGCCGACGCCCATGCGGCGCTCGATCACCCTGCGACCCCACGAATCCGGCCCCGCGTCAGCGATGCAGCCCGGCACAGCGCCCCAGGACGTCTCACCGGGGTGCAGCGGTAGATCCGGCAGGCTCAAGGCGATGGCGTCGGACCTCCCCAGATAGCTCCGCCCGTACACGAAGCCAACCGCCGTCCCGTAATCGGTGACGCGAGCAGCAACCACCGGTGCCGTCGCCGCGGGCAGCCACACCCAGACGTACGCCTCGGACGGGTGCGTGCGGCTCTCAGAAGTCGTCATCGACGACCGGTGGTCGCACCACCGACGGCAGCACGGCCAGGCGGGTAGCCAGATGCTCCGCCTCCAGGTCCCGGCGCTGGTCATCGTCGTGGAACAAGGCCACTCCGACCATGGCGGCGACCTCGAAGGCCACCCCGAGAGCGACGGTCGGATCGCCGCGTTCCACCTTGCGCAGCGTCGTCAGCGACACGCCGACCCGCTCGGCCAGTTCGGCCGCGCGCATCCGCCGCTCGCGCCGAGCGACCCGCACCCGCGCGGCGAGCATCTCCAGGGCGTCCAACGTGACAGCCGAGAACTCACGACGCCTGCTCATAGTGGCAGTCTAACACCACTTGCAGTCCTTCAATGCCAGTAAAGTGGTGCTACTCGTCGACGCCGCTGTCGCTGCCGCCGCCGCGGTGACGGCGCTAGGGCTCGATCCAGTGGGTGTGCATCTCGTCGAGGTCCAGTACCGCCGCCCAGCCGGAGCGGCCCTCTTGGTTGAGGCCGTACACCTCGGTGTCGGCGGGGTGGATGTGTTCGTGGTTGCGGCGGTGCCAGTGGCCGTGGAACAGCAGTCGGGGTCTGGTCGCTGCCACGGCGGCTTGCAACAGGTCCTTCACGTCGGCGCACTCTGCGGCGATCCATGCCGGGATCGGCATACCCTCGTCGAGGCCGGTCACTCCGCCGGGGGCGTCGTGGGTGAACAGCACGTCGAGGCCGTCGGGCGCGTTCGCGACCAGGCGGCGCTGGTCTGGCCAGGTGGGCGCCTCGCTGTCGGGCCACCGGTAGGCGGGGTTCGCGAAGTACTTGTCGGGGCTGACCGCGCCGCCGAGGGCGCCGCACCGCCGACCCGCCCAGGTCCAGGTGCTGCCCCGATCGGCCCACCACAGCGACCCGCCGAGGTGCACAGGCCGCCCCGCCGAACGCAACTCGGCGACCTCGGGGCGCTCCAGGTAGCGGTCCAGGCACGGCCACACCTCGTGGTTGCCGTCGAGGACGATGAACGGCACTGGCGAAGACATGGCGCGGCGCATCGCGTCGGGCCACGGCACCGGCTCGCCGCTGCTGAGGGGCCTCCGTGGGGGCGGCCAGAGCGTCGACGAGCCGTCCTGCAGCCAGAAATCGCCGACCTGCACGACGGCGTCGCACTCCTCGAAGGCGGCGATGTGGACCGCGCCGCGCACCCACAGGCCCTCGCTGTGCACGTCGCCGACCACTACGACCCGCCGCACCGCCCCGTCGGCGACGTCAGGCGCATCCTCCCAGGCGCGCTCGGGAGCGAAACGGAACTCGGCGAAATCCCCGACAGGCGCCGGCGACGGCGGCAAAGCGGTCACACGCTCACCGTACCCACGGGACATGACAAGGCCGCCCGGGTCTGGCCACGACAGCCGGGTGGCAGGATCAGGTCAACGAGGCACAGCGGCGCGTCGGCGGAAGGCGTTGACGTTGGACGTCAAGCGTCTATGATGTTCCTGGCGTGATCGTCGGGTACGGGGACAAGAGGACCGAGATGTTCGCGGCTGAAGAATTCGTCCCGGCATCCCAAGGCTTCGAGCAACAGGCCGCGAGGCGCCTCGCGATCCTCAACGCGGCGCCGTCGCTGGATACGTTGCGGGCGCTGCCCGGCAACCGGCTCGAGATGCTGCGGGGTGCCAGGAAGGGCCAGTACTCGATTCGGATCAACCGGCAATGGCGCATTTGCTTCACCTGGTCCGGCGACCTGGGGCCAGCAGACGTCGAGATCGTGGACTACCACTAGCAAGGAGGCCGTCACCATGTTC
>JAPPKQ010000045.1 GCA_028819945.1 bacterium
GTGTCGATCACAGCCGGATTCTCTGTGTTGGCGGCGGCCCGATGCAGAGGGCTCCGGCCCCTCTCGTCCCGGGCCTCCACCTCCGCACCGGCAGCCAACAGTGCTTCGATCACGGCCGGGGTGTCGTTGTTCTGGGCCGCCAGATGCAGGAGAGTTCGGCCATCGCTCGCCCGCCACCCTCGGTCGGCGCCAGCCGCCAGCAAGGCCTCAAGAACGGCCACGTGCTCGTTGTTCCATACCGCCAAAGCTAATGGGGTCTCACGACCGTCGGTCTCTAGCTGCGCCTCCAATCGCGCACCCGCGGCTAGCAACGTGTCGATCACAGCCGGATTCTCTGTGTTGGCGGCGGCCCAATGCAGAGGGCTCCGGCCCCTCTCGTCCCGGGCCTCCACCTCCGCACCGGCAGCCAACAGTGCTTCGATCACGGCCGGATTTCGGTTGAACACTGCGGCGTGGTGTAAGGGGGTGTGACCATCGTCAGTCCGAGCCTCCTCGTCCATGCCTCCAGCCAGGCACCCGTTCACGGTTCCTACCGTCGCCGTCTCGAAGAAGGCCTGCGTGTTCCACCCGTCGCATTCCACGATCACCCGCGCTGCGGGGTCCGTGGTCGAGGGCCGAACATCGTCGCCGGGATCGACGCCCGACGGCAGCGGCGGCGAAGGGACTGCCGACACGGTCGGGCGCGGTGCGCCTGCCGTTCGGAGGACCGCTACCCCGACGCTGTCGAGGTACCCAGTGGACGGCTGCCCCCGGGATTCCTGCCAGCGCCGAATTGCGGCTCGCGTGCGAGGGCCGAACAGGCCGTCCGGGAAACCGGGGTCGAAACCCTCGTTCCGCAATCCCTCCTGGATCAGGCGTCGCGTCGGTCGATCGAGACCCAGCGCCTCTTCGAGCGCCCGCGCATCCTGAGCACCTAGCAACGCGCTCGGGGCATAGGCTACCGTGGACCGCGCGACCCGGAGGCTAGGCACATGCCGCTCCGAAGCCGTCGAGAAGGTTGTCCGGAGCGTGGGCTCGAGGCTGACAGCCGCGGGTTCGCTCGTCGCTAGGAAGGCCAACACTGCTAACACGATCGTGAGGAAAGCAGTGATCTTCCCAGTAAAGTAGTGTCGAGACCGCACCATCCTCCACCTCCAGCGGGCCGATGGCCCTGTGGGCTATAGCAAGCTACCGTTCCCACGGTTGCAAAACCTGCGCACTGGCGAGAATCCCACGATCATAAAGCTTGCCACAGACTGCGCACCCTTGTCCCTTCCGATATTGGTAGGCGCCGAAGAGAGGCGGACTCGCCTCGCCCGAAAGAGGTGGGGACCGACTCCGATATCGCCCGGGTGAGAAGACTCGGGCGCGTCGAGGTTAGCCGAGGTCGGCCCAGCGACAGCACCAGACGGACCAAGGCCGCCTGCCGGGAGACAGGTAGCGTTGTAGAGCTGTTTCCAATGCCAGTAGACAGCATCGGCGGCGGCAGGCCGAGGAGCTCGGGGACGGCGGGTTCGGGAGCGCGCAAGAGGGCGGCGATCAGCGGAGGCAGGTCGAGGCCGCGTTGGCCGGCGGTGCGCACGACGCTGGCGAGCACCTGCTGGGTGTCGGCGCCGTGGCGGGTGCGGTTGCCGCCGCACACCTTGCGGATGACCACGGCGGGCCGGATGGCCTGTTCGGCGCGCCAGTTGGTGGCGTCGAGCGAGGGGTCCCACAGGAAGAGGAACACGGCCGGGAACTCGTTGGCCAGGTGCGCGGCGAAGCGCTCGGCGTCTTCCAGCGGCGGCGGGGCGTCGACCAGGCGACCGAGGCGGGCGGTGAGTCGGCCGCGGGCCGGAGCCATCCCGTGCTCGCTCAGCTCTCCCGCGTTGCAGCGGTCGCGCAGGTCGAGCCCGGCCTGCAGGACGGCCTGCACGTCACCGCCCCAGGGACTGTCGGGATGGTCCTCCCGGAGTCGCTTGCACCGTTGGAGCAAGTGATTCGGGCACGTGTGGTGCAGTCCGTCGTAGGAGCGATACGGCGCCCAGCCGTCGCGCACGAGCACGCCGGCGTAGTTGGGCCCCAACACCGTGGCGGCATCGTCGAACCCGCGGCCGGGGCAGATCGCGTAGACCGTCGTGTCCGGGGTGGTGAACACCCACAGCCAGTGGCGTTCGCCGCCGACGCGCCAGCCGGTCTCGTCCCCGGCGTGACCACGGGCGCATTGCGAACCTGCTCGCACAGCTCCGTGTAGGCCGGTGCGGCGACGCGGGCGGCCCGGTGCAGCACGTGGGCGAGACCGCCCGACGTAACCTGCAAGCCGAACGTGGTCCGCAGCAGGTGCGCCACCTTCCCCAGCGGCACCCCCCAGCTCCGTGTGCAGCTCGACGACCAGCGCCACGACCCCGGGCTGCACGCCCGCCGCGCCCAGCGCAACGGAGGTCTGCGCACCTCCGCGAGCATCCGGCCCTGATATGCTCCGCCCGGTCGTCGCCGCCGTCGCTCCGCTCGAGGCGGTGTGCACGGCGCCGCAGCTGTCGGTTATAAACATCTGACGCTGCCGGCGGCTCCATACGATTAGATA
>JAPPKQ010000107.1 GCA_028819945.1 bacterium
TGGCCGGGAACAGCGGGGTGCCCTCCCGCTGCATGGGGTAGAGGCGGTGCACGCCGGTGGTCGTCTCCTCGCTGACGCCCCGCACCGCGGCTGCCGCCGCCCGCCAGGCGGCGGGGTCCTCCTGCAGGGCACCGCGCAGCAGGTCCAGGACCACTCGCCACTCGGCGCTCGCATCCGGGTCGGGGTCGGGCACCGCGCCGGCCTGCTCGCACGCCAGACCCTCGTGGAGCAGCAGGGTGGCGTCCCCACCGTCGTCGAGGATGAGCGTCGGCCCGCCGCCGTCGGGCCAGCGCAGCACCCGCTCGGTGCAGCGCCAGTACTCCTCCAGCGTCTCACCCTTCCAGGCGAACACCGGCACGCCGCGGGGATCGGCGACGGTGCCGGTGGGCCCCACCGCCACCGCGGCGGCGGCGTGATCCTGGGTGGAGAAGATGTTGCACGACGCCCAGCGCACCTCGGCGCCGAGTTCGCAGAGCGTCTCGATGAGCACGGCCGTCTGCACCGTCATGTGCAGCGAGCCGGCGATACGGGCACCCGCCAGCGGCTTCTCGTCGCTGTGGCGGGCCCGCAGGGCCATGAGCCCCGGCATCTCGTGCTCGGCGAGCTGTATCTCCTTGCGCCCGAACGGCACCAGCGACAGGTCGGCGACCTCGAAGTCGCCCTCGGGGCCCCTCACGCCCCCGCTCCCCCGCCCCCGCCGAGAGCCTCCTTCAACTCGGCGATGGCGGGAATCGGGCCCGGGTCGACTCCCCGGAGTGCCGCCAAGTGCAACGACACGAGGTCACCGAACAGCATCAGGTCCAGGATCTGGGCGATCGGCCCCTCGCCCCCGGCGCGCACCTCGTACACCTCGCGCACGGCGTCGGTCAGAAGATCGTCGAGGAAGTCGAAGGTGGCGGCCACCTGCGGCGGCTCGAAGTCGTGGCGGAGTTGGACGGCGCTGAACGACGGCGCGGTGAGCTCGTCGAAGCTGCCCCAGCCGGCTATCTCGTTGTGGGTCATCTCGGGCAGGGCGGCGCTGAACGCCGGGGTCTTGGCGTTCTCGTTGAACTGCGCCTTCCAGCGCCGGGCCGCCACCTCGCCGATCCCGCCGGGCCCGTAGACCACGGGGATCGTGCCCTCGATCTCCCGCGCCAGCCGCAACGCCGGGTTGGAATCCTCGCCGAGCTGGCTCCGGCGCCGGCGCAGTTGCTCGGCCGCCCGCGCCAGCCACTCGCTGGCGCCCGGGAAGAAGCCCAGGTCCTCCAGCAGCGCGAGCACCGGCGCAGCCATGGCGGCGAAACCCGCACGCGGCATGGGAATCGACGGATCAACCGCCAGCACCGGGGCGCCCCACGACTCGGCCAGGCCGCGCAGCCGGCCTCCCGTGCAGACGGCCACCATCTGTCCGCCCCGCTCGGCGGCGATGCTCGCCGCCGACAGTGTCTCCTCGGTCTCGCCGGAGAACGACACCGCCAGCACAAGGGTGCGGCGGTCGACGTAGCTGGGCGGCACGTAGTTCTTGACGACCACCACCGGCAGCGACATGAACGGGCCGGCCGTCACGGCCAGGAAGTCCCCGACCAGCCCGCTGCCGCCCATGCCCAGCACCAGCACGCTGGTGATGGCGTCGGGGTCGGCGATACCGGCCGCCAGTCCGGTGTCGGCTACGGCCTCCACCCCGGCGGCGATCTGCTCGGGCATCGACGCCGTGGCGGCGAACATGCCGAGAGTGTCGGCAGGAGTGTGCTCGCTCACGGCGTGAAGTTCTCCGTGATGCCCTGCTCGGCGGCCCGCTCCATGACGAGCGCATGCTCGCTCTCGTCCAGCGTGGTCGCCTCGTCGATCAGCATGATCGGGATTCCGTCCTCAACGTCGTAGCGGCGCCGCAGCCTGGAGTTGTAGAAGAACCCGTCCGCCTCGAAGTACAGCAAGGGCCCCTTGTCCTCGGGACAGGCCAGGATTTCCACAAGTCGGGGATCGAGCACCGTCGCTCCAGTGGGTTGGCTCTCTGCGCCGGGCGACCCCGGCCGCGACTTCGCAGCCTACGTCGTGTGGTGCGGCAGCAGTTCTCTCACGAGTTCGTCGATGCGTCGGGTCAGCTCGATCCGGCCCAGTTCGGCGCGGATCTCCGCGCATACCTTGACCTGGCCGGCCCCATGGAGCGGTAGTCCGTCGCGTACGGTGCCAGCCGCTTCCTCGACGCGCTGTCCCAGCCTCGCCAGCTTGCGGTGCGGTACGACGTGATCCTCGTAGCGGGGAATGGGAATCTCGTGCCAGAAGTGGGTGTGGAAGTCCCTGTCGGAGCGGCGCGTTGCCTGGTAGGCCGGCTGCAGCGCCTCGGCGTTCAGAACCGCCACGAGGTAGGCGGCCTCCGCCGCCGTCGACACGCTCATCCAATAGCAGGCGTCGTTCACGATGAGCGGGCCTCGCTGACGCGCCGCGCGCAGGTACGAACCGGACTTGTTGTAGACGACTGTCCATGCGGCACTATCCGCCTCAGTCAGCTGCGCCGTCAGCCGCCCCTGGTAGTCCAGCATTCCGGTCAGCCTGGTGGGGGT
>JAPPKQ010000085.1 GCA_028819945.1 bacterium
CGGTGAAGAAGAACGGCCAGGCGTTGGCGCCGAGCCGGCCCCGCCAGCTATCGCCCTCCCAGGTATCGTGGCCGGGCTGCCCGGGCTGCGCGACGGAGTCGAACTCCCACACCTTGGCGCCCGTGCGGGCGTCGTAGGCCCGCGCGTTCCCGATGCCGCCGATGGTGCCGGGCGGGGTGTTGGCGCCGACCACGACGACGTTGCCGTAGACGAGCGGCACGGAGTTGTAGGGCACGCCGATGTCGACCTCGCCGCCTTCGCCGAAGCTCGTGATCGGATAGCCGGTCGCCGCCTCGAGCGCGATCAGGCGGCGGGAGGCCATGAAGAGGATGCGGGGCTGCCGCTCGTCGTCGCCCGCCCAGTAGGCGACGCCGCGCCGCGACGGCGCGCCGCCCTCGACGGGATGGCGCCAAAGCTCGTTCCCGTTGACCGGGTCGAGCGCCACCACGCGGTCCGCGGCGGGCAGGTACATGACGCCGTCGACGACGATCGGGGTCACCTGCGAGTTCGGCCCGCGACCGTCCGGGCGCGGCTCCGCCGGCTGGAGCGAGTACGTCCACGCCTGGGCCAGGTCGGCCGCGTTGGCAGGCGTGATCTGCGCCAGCGGCGAGTGCCCGGTGCCGGCCAGGTCGCCGCGGTACATCGGCCAGTCGGCTCCCTCGGGCGCCACCGTCTGGGCAGACGGCGCGCTGCCGCACCCGGCGAGCGGCAGCGCCACGAGCACGGCCGCACATCCCGTCATCAGCCTCATCGAGCGCATGGCGTCTGGGCCTCCTCCTCGCTCGCTGCAAGTCACTGCAAAGCGCCGGGAATTGTACATCGCGGACCCCGGCGCCCGGTTGCGCTGCCGCCGCGTCGGGAAAGCCCGGGGCCGAGCGCGGTATAAGCTATACGCACTCCAGGGAGACAAGAAACATGCGCCTCAACTCGCCGAACCGGATGCTCGCGGCGGCGGCCATCGTGGCGGCTTCGGCCGTTGCGGTCAGCGGGCAGTATCAGCTCACGGTCACCGAGGACCGGCTGATCAACGCGCAGAACGAGCCGCAGAACTGGCTGCTGATGAACGGCGACTACGGCTCGCAGCGCTACTCGAAGCTGACGCAGATCAACCGCGACAACGTCGACCGGCTGCGCATGGTCTGGGCGCTGGCCCTCGGCGGGATGCAGGACACGGGCGGGAACGGCCCGGAGAACGAGAACAACCCCCTCGTCGACAACGGCTTCCTGTACACCAGCGACGGCTGGGGCACGGTCTACAAGATCGACGCCCGCAACCCCGATTACGGCGAGTTCGTCTGGATCACCGACCCCGGCGTAGACCACGAGACCAACCGCTCCCGGACCCGCGGCATCGCCCTCTGGGAGGACAAGGTCCTGCAGAACTTGCAGGACGGGCGCGTGCTCGCCATCCACCGCGACGACGGCGAGATCCTCTGGGACGTCGAGGTGGCCGGGTTCAACGAGTTCGGGGCGCGGGAGCGGTTCCTCACCGCCCCGCTCGCGGCCGACGGGAAGGTGCTGGTGCAGAACGGCGCCGGGGACGGCGGCACGCGAGGCTGGGTGGCGGCCCTCGACATCGAGACCGGCGAGGAGCTCTGGCGCTGGTACACCGTCCCCGAGCCGGGACAGCCCGGCAGCGAGACGTGGAAGGACGACCACAACGCCTGGAAGACGGGCGGGGGTGGCGTCTGGCAGACGGGCTCCTACGACCCCGAGAACAACCTCTACATCTTCGGCACCGGCAACCCGTACCCGATCTACGACGCCGAGTACCGACCCGGCGACAACCTGTTCACCAACTCGGCCGTGGCCCTCGACGTGGCCACCGGCGAGCGCCGCTGGCACTTCCAGTACACGCCGAACGACTCGTGGGACTACGACGAGGTCGGCGTGCACATGCTCTACGACACGCTGATCGACGGCCAGCAGCGGAAGGTGGCCGCCCACTTCGCCCGCAACGGCTTCTTCTACTCCGTCGACCGCGAGACGGGCCGCTTCATCAAGGGCTCGCAGTACGTCAACGAGTTGACGTGGACGGCCGGCCTCAATCCCGAGACCGGCATGCCCCTCGAGTACGACCCGAACCTCGACATCCAGATCTACAACCCGGAGGCGCGCGCCCTGCGCACCGACCGGGACGAGATGAAGCGCGCCTGCCCGACGTGGCACGGCGGCATCGCCCACCAGCCGACCGCGTTCAATCCCGAGAAGGGAATCGCCTACGGGGCCGGCACGGAGGGCTGCTTCTCGCAGACCGGGGCGCGGGTGGTGCCGCTCGGTCCCGACGGCGGCATCGACCGGGAAGCCAGCGAGCGGCGCGAGTACACGAGCGACCTCTACTACGGCTCGATCACCGCCGTCGACACCGACACCCACCAGGTGATCGCCAAGGCGGTCACCGAGATCGAGGTGCGCTCGGGCGCCATCGCGACGGCCGGCGGCCTCGTCTTCAGCGCCCTGCAGGACGGCTGGGTGGTCGCCTACCACGACGAGACGCTGCAGGAGCTGTGGCGCTTCAACGTCGGCACGCCGCTCAAGGG
>JAPPKQ010000133.1 GCA_028819945.1 bacterium
ATGCAGGTGGTGGTGAAGCAGTTCGCCTCGGGCATCTGCCACTCGCAACTGCACGAGTTGCACAACCCGCAGCCGGCGCCGCGGATGCTGGGGCACGAGAGCACGGGGGTGGTGCTCCAGGCAGGCGCGGACGTGAGCCACGTGGCGGAGGGGGACATCGTGCTGGTCACGTGGGTGCCGCGCAACACCGCGGCGGCGGCCGGGCGCCCCTCCGTGCCGCGCGTCGCGACGAGCGCGGGCGAGGTACGGGTGGTGGTCGGCACGTGGGCCGATCACACGATCTGCGACGGCCGGTACGTCGTGAAGGTGGATCCGGACACGCCCCGCGACGTGACCGCGATCATCGGCTGCGCGGTGATCACGGGCGCCGGCGCGGTCGTGACCTCGGCGGACGTGCAGGCGGGCCAGAGCGTGGCGATCTTCGGCGTGGGCGGTGTGGGGCTGTCGGCCGTGGCCGGGGCGGCGGCGGTGGGCGCGGACCCCATCATCGCGGTCGACCTCGACGACGCGAAGCTGGAGTTCGCGCGGCGCTTCGGGGCGACGCACACGATCAACGCCTCACAAGAGGACGCGGTGGCGGCCGTCCACGCGCTGACGCCGCGCCCGGGTGAGTTCGGGCTGTTCGGGGACCCGGTGAGCGGGGTGGACTTCGCCTTCGACTGCATCGGCGTGCGGCAGACGATGGAGCAGATCGTGCCGGCCGTGCGGGTCGGGAATCATGGCGTCACGCGGGGCGGCACGGCGGTGCTGGTCGGCGTGCAGACGACGGACATGACGATCAGCCCAGGGGCAGGGGTGCTGGTGGGCGAGAAGCGGTTCATCGGCAGTCTGGGCGGGTCGGGCGTGCCCGAGCGGGACTTCCCGCGCTTCCTGGCCTGGCACCGGGAGGGCAAGCTGGACCTTGATAGCCTGGTGACCGCTCGCTACGCTCTCGATGAGATCAGCGAGGCGACCCAGGCGCTCGAGGCGGGGCAGATCAGCGGTCGCGCGATCCTGGAATTCTGAGCCTGGCAGCCCGGGCGGGCAGGAAGGACGGCAACCATGGCACTCTCCCCATCGATCACCGACCGCGAGACCGCCGCAAAGTACGAGCAACTGCGTGAGCGGGTGCTGGAGCGCGACTCGGCGGGGGCGAGCGAGGTCACGTTCAACCTGGTCCAGGACGGCCGCTCGACGACCGAGATCCTCAGCGAGACGGTGCGCATCCACGCGCCCTACACGCACGTGCCCTACCACCAGCGCATGGACGGCGGCTTCGTGCGTTTCGTCAACAACGACCACGCGCTGCTCAGCGCGCGGGCGACGCTGTCGCTGCAATCGCTGATGCCGGAGTCGCTGCGGCACCTGCCACTGGCGCAGACGGCCTGGTACGTGCCCAGTTCGCTCGACATCTGGAACCAGTTGCTGGGCAAGATGCCCGGGCACTACGCGCGCCGAACGTACGACCCCTCGGCGCACCCGGACGGCCCGCCGATGCCGGTCGTCCACTGGGAGGACCAGGAGCCGGCACCGCTGGAGGGCGACTTCGAGGAGGAAGTGGAGCGCTGGCAGCGGCTGGTCGAGTGGGGCCGGGTCGACGAGGCCTACCGGCTGTGGCTGGGGCTGTGGGAGTTGTGGGGCCGGCGCGAGGAGTTGCTCGCGCACACGATGTTCGCCGGGCTGATGGACATGCAGGACCGGATGATCTGGAACCGGTCGTACACGACGGGGCACAAGTCGTACCGACAGCGGTCGTTGATCGAACTGGGGCGGGCGATCGGCTGGGAGCACGCGGGCCACGTGATCTACGCGGCGGTGCCCGACCTGGCGGTGGGCCCGCGCTGGTATTCGAGCTTCGAGGCGGCCTGCCAGATCATGCTGAACGAACTGGAAGACGAGGCGCCCGAGTCGACGCTGGCCGCCACGGTCGCGACCGACACCGACCGCCGCCTGTTCGCCAACACGACGCCGATCTCGGAGCCGGAGGCGGAGGCGCTGATCCACGCCATCATGCGCGGCGACGAGGCGCACTTCATCGAGCCGTTGGTGGGGCTGCTGCGGGCGGGACGCTCGCCGCGTTCGATCATGGACGCGATCCAGATCGCGTCGGCGCGGGTGCTGCTGGAGACGCGTGCGCCGCACGCCTTCTCGATGCCGCAGCACACGATGGAATACTGCAACATGGTCAACTGGTTCTACGACCGCTTCGACCATCCCCACCGCACGAAGCTGCTGTTCGTGGCGGCCAACTTCATCAATCAGGCGGCGCGGCACATCCGCTCGGGCGACGGCATCTTCGCCAACGACGGTGTCGCGAACGGGCCGCGGCGGCCGCTGCCGCCGGCCGGGTCGGACCGGCTGTCGGGGCCGCAGATCCTGCGGCGGCTCGAGGCTGCGCTGCTCGCCACGGAACTGGATGAGAGCATCGACTGGACGCAGGCCTACCTGGACGGCGACCACGACCGCGACGCGCTGGTCGAGACGCTGGCCGTGGCGGCGGCGAAGCACGGCAACGACCCGCACAACCAGGAGATCGGTCTGTGCACCCTGCAGGA
>JAPPKQ010000034.1 GCA_028819945.1 bacterium
GGGAGGATCCCCTCGATGGCCGGCCGGGCCGGGGACCGGCTGGGGGTCCGACCGATGTTCGACGTGCACGACGGGCGGATCCGCCGGCTGCTTCCGAGCCGCAACACCGACAGCGCCCACCGGCGCATCCTGGATCAGTGGCGCCGGAGTCGCCCGCCGGCGGTCCGCGCCCTGCACGTCGCCGCGGTCCATGCCGGCGCGCTCACCGATGCGGAGGCCCTCCTGGCGGCGCTGGCGACGGAGGCCGAGCCGGTCACGTCGTTCATCGGCGGCTTCGGCGGGGCACTGGTCGCCACAGCCGGCGTGGGAGTCTCTGGGCTCGCCTGGTGGTGGGAGACGCCCGAGGATCCGCTCTAGGTCAGCCTGTCCGCGCCCGCGGCGCCGGCGCCGCCGAGAGGTCGTGCGCGCAGCGGCCGTCGGCGGTGACGGTGAGAATCTCGACACCGCCGGCGGTCACCACCAGGGTGTGCTCGAACTGCGCCGTGCGCGACCGGTCGGCGGTCACCGCCGTCCAACCGTCGCTCCACAGTTCCACCTGCGGGCTGCCGAGCGTGAGCATCGGTTCGATCGTGAAGGTCATGCCCTCGGCCAGCGGGGTCGAGTTGCGCGGATCGTGATAGTGCGGGATCTGCAGGTTGCCGTGGAAGTCGGTCCCCACGCCGTGGCCCACGAACTCGCGCACGACGCCGAGACCGACCGGGCGCGCCACCCCTTCGATGGCCCTGCCGATCTCGCTGACCGGCACGCCGGGCTCGACCACCGCGATCGCCGCCTGCAGCGCCCGCAGCGTCCCGCTCACGAGCCGGCGGCTCTCGGCGTCCGTCTCGCCGGCGCAGAACATGGCCGAGGTGTCGCCGTGCACCCCATCGAAGTACACGGTGACGTCGATGTTCACGATGTCGCCGGCAACCAGCGGACGGCTGTCGGGAATGCCGTGGCAGATAACCTCGTTCACCGACGTGCAGACCGATTTCGGGAAGCTGCGGTACCCGAGCGGGCTGGGATACGCCCCCCGGGCGAGCACCTCGGCGTGGACGACCTCGTCGATGGCGTCGGTGGTGACACCCGCCGAGACCTGCCGGCCGGCGATGAGCAGGATCTCGGCGGCGGCCGCCCCCGCCCGGCGCATCGCCTCGATCTCCGCCGGCGAGCGCACCGGCGACATGCGCGCCGGTCCCGGCTCCCCGCGTGCGTTGCGAACATACGGCGGGCGGGCGATGTTGCGCGGCACCGGTCGGGGCGGTCCGACGATGCCCGGCTGCACCGAGGCGGACCGCACCAGCGGCCGCCGCTTGCGCTTGGCCACTCCCCTACACCGCGGCCGGGTCGCCCGCCGCCTGCGACGGAGCGGGCCAGACCGGCGGGCGCTTCTCGAGGAACGCCCCGATGCCCTCCTGGGCATCGTCCATGGCGGCGTTGGCCGCCATGACCTGACGCGTGTACTCGTAGGCCTCCGGCTCGGCGCGGTCGAGTTGCTCGTAGAAGGCCCGCTTGCCGATCGCCAGCACATCGGCGCTGAAGCGCCCGATCCGCCCGGCCAACTCGGCCACCGCCTCCTGCAACTCCCCGGCCGGCACCACCCTGTTCACCAGCCCCCACTCGGCTGCGGTGGCGGCGTCGATGGGGTCGCCGGTGAGCAGCATCTCCAGAGCCCGCTTGCGCCCGACGGCACGCGACAGCGGCACCATGGGCACCGAGCAGAACAGGCCGATGCGCACGCCGGGAGTGGCGAAGCGGCTCCGGTCGGACGCCACGACGAGGTCGCAGGCCGCCACCACCTGGCATCCTGCAGCGGTGGCAATGCCGTCCACGGCGGCGACGACAGGTCGGGGCACGTTGCGGATCGCCGCCATCAACTCGCAGCAGACGTCGAACAGCTCCTCGTAGAAGTCGTCGGGGCGGTCGACCATCTCGGCCAGGTCATGGCCGGCGCTGAATGCGGGAGGCGTTCCGGAGACGACGATGACCCGCACCGCAGGGTCGGCGCCGAGTCCCGTGACTGCCGAGATGAGATCTCGCAGTACCGCCAGGCTGAGGGGATTGCGACGTGCGGGGTTGTCCAGCAGCACCTCGCCGATGTCGCCGTCGCGGCTCACGCGAACGAGGCCCGTGGCCTGCGATCCGTTGCCTCCGGTCATGCGGCCAGCCTAACGGTGCGCCACCTGCGCCGCCCGGCTCCCGCCGGACCGCCGGCGGCGCTGCCGGCGGCGGGTGGAGTTCGAGCCTGACCTGCTCCGAGAAGACGAAATCGCAGAACACTCCGGCTTGGTGGTGATTTTCCGATGTAGCTCGTACACTTACAATCAATGGCAATACATGAAAGAGACCTAAGACCGCCTCGGTCGGGGTCGCCGCAACGGCGGCCAGGCACAGGTCTGGCGGCGGCGGGGGTTGTGCTGGCGGTCATGCTGGGGGCGGCCTGCACAGCAGCGGCGCAACAGGCCGCCGCCGGCGCGGCTGCCGGCGACCCTCCGGCGGCAGCACCGGCGCCGGCTGCCGCGTCCCCCGCCGCCGGCCACCCT
>JAPPKQ010000362.1 GCA_028819945.1 bacterium
CGGTCGTCGTGCTGGTGAACGGTGGCTCCGCATCCGCCTCCGAGATCGTCTCGGAACAGGACGGGGGCCAATGCCGCCCGCACGCACGGGCCGAGAAGACCTGCGCGTTGTCGGTCGCACAGATATGTGCGAGACTTGACTCGTGAACGGTCGGGAGTTCCGCCGGCGAGCCCGGCGATACGCCCGCCGGCACCGGCTGGACTTCGATCTCGTTCCCAGCCGCGGGAAGGGAAGTCATGGAGAGTTGCGGCTCGGCCCCTACCGGACCACCGTCCCGCATGGCGAGATTCCGGCGGGCACACTGGCCGCGATGCCGAAAGGCCTCCACATCGACAAGAAGGAGTTCTGATTCATGCGCTACGCCTACCCCTGCAGCATCCTCCGGGATGAGGAGGAACAGCGAGGGACCGGCAGGGAAGCCTGGGTGGCGACGTTCCCCGACGTGGCCGGCGCCAATACAGGCGGCTGGTCCCGGGACGAGGCCTTGGACTTGGCCGGGGACTGCCTGACTGTCGCTCTGGGCATGTACGTGAAGGCACGCGAGGACATCCCGACCCCCAGCCCTTTGGCCGAGGGCCAGGTGCTGGTCGCCGTGTCCCCCATCGTCGCGGCGAAGCTGGCGCTACATGCGGCGATGCGGGAGCAGGGCGTGACCAACGTCGCCCTCGCCCGCCGGCTGGGCGTGGGGGAGAACTCCGTACGACGCCTGCTGGACCTCCGGCACCGGTCCCACATCGCGTCGGTGAACAAGGCGTTGCACGCGCTCGGCCGGTACCTCGTCGTCGAGGACGGGACGACGCTCCGAAAGCCCGAACCGTCCGCGGCGTCGACCGCCGTGTAGAGCGACGTCGAAGCGGAGCCGGTCAGTCTTCGTCAATCGACACCTCCTCGCGGTGACCACATTCAACCACGGTTCGATGAGCGCGCAGACTCTTTCGCGGAGGTCGTGACCGGCAACCCGGCCGTTGGCGCCTCAACCGGCATGCCGTCGACTGTTGCAGAAGTCAAGCGCACCCCACGCATCGGTGCCGAAGCCCGAGGGCGCGGCACCTCGCCGCGAGGGGGGAGCGATCTGTTCACTCGCGGGTCATCGTGCCGTTGTCGATCACCACACGGTCGCCGACGAAGGTGCGGTACCAGGCGCGGTCGCCGTCGGTCCAGACGTGCACGTCGAGACGGTCGCCGGGGAAGACGGGAGCGGTGAAGCGGCCGTACATGCCGCCGAAGCGCTCCGGGTCGCCGTCGCAGGCGGCGTGCAGCAGCGCCCGGCCGGTGAAGCCGTAGGTACACAGGCCGTGCAGGATGGGCCGGTCGAAGCCGGCCAGGGCGGCGAATGCGGGGTCGCTGTGCAGCGGGTTCCGGTCGCCGTTGAGGCGGTACAGCAGCGCCTGGTCGGTGCGGGTGGTGTAGCTCACGACCTTGTCGGGGTCGCGGTCGGGCCGGTCGGTGCCCGGCGCCGACGGTCCGCGGTCGCCGCCCCAGCCGCCCTCGCCCCGCAGAACCAGCGTGGCCACGTTGGTGTACATCGGCTGCCCGTCCGCGGCATCGGTGGCGCTGGAGGTGATCTCCACCACCGCCGCCTTGCCCTTGTCGTACACGCCGGTGATCCTGGCGACCGTGCTGATCGTGGCCTCGGTGGGCAGCGGGCGGTGCAGCGTGATCGTCTGCTCGCCGTGCAGGAGGAGCGCGGGATTGAACGGCCCGAGGTGCCGCATGGGGTTGTCGGGGTTGCCGCCCATCCCGTCGCCGAGCACCACGCACATGGTGGGCAGCGCCCGCTGGGTGACCTCGTGGCTGTTCTCGGTCGTGAACTCCAGTTCCGAGCCCACAGGATCGTCCATGCCGGCGCCCACGCCGAGCGCGTACAGCAGGCAGTCCTTGGAGTCCCAGTTGCTCTGGACCGGTGAGCCCTCGGCTCCGAGGGCGTCGGGGTTGATGGGCATGGCACGCCTCCCGGGCTGATCGGCGACGGTGCTGCAACACTACCGAGCGACCCCCGGCAGCCGTCAGCCACCTGGCCGCGCTCGTAGGATGAGCCACCCATGAAGGCCGTTCGCTGCATCGACGGGCGCATGCAGCTCTGCGACGTGCCCGCCCCGGTGCCCGGCGACGGGCAGGTGCTGGTGTCGGTGGCGTCGGCGGGCATCTGCTCCTCGGACCTGCACATGGCCCGGCTCGGCCTGCTGGACCCGCAGATCACCGTCGGCCACGAGATCGCCGGCCGCCTCCTCGACGGCACCCCGGTGGTCGTCGAGCCGGTCACGCCGTGCGGGCAGCGGTGCGCCTTCTGCGACGGCGGCGACTACAACCTCTGCCCGACGTCGGTGCGGCAGGTGCTGGGGATCGGCGCAGACGGGGGCATGTCCGAGTACGTGGCGGCCGACGCCGCGGGCATCGTGCCGCTTGGCGGCGGCGGCGACGGCGTGCGCGACGCCTCCCTGGTGGAGCCGCTGGCGGTGGGGGTGCACGGCCTGCGGCTGGCGAACCCCGGCGCCGGCGGCGGGCGGGTTCTCGTGATC
>JAPPKQ010000195.1 GCA_028819945.1 bacterium
CTACACGCTGGCGCTGACCAGCCTGCCGGCCGCCGCGGTGACGGTTTCGGTGACGCGGCAATCCGGCGACGCGGACCTGAGCGCCTCGCCAAACGAGCTGACGTTCACGCCGCAGAACTGGAGCACGCCGCAGGAGGTCAGGGTGTCGGCCGCCGCCGACGCTGACGACCGGGACGGCACGGCGGTCTTTGCGCACGCCACCACCAGCACCGACGGGAACTACCACGAATTCGACGTTGATTCGGTTGAAGCCGTGGAGCGCGACAGCGACCGCGCTATCGGGGTTACCCTGTCGGCGGACAACGTGACCGTTCCCGAGGGCGGCACCGTGACCTGGACGGTGGTGCTGGACGGCGAGCCGCGCGCCGACGTGACGGTCGCGGTGGCGCGGGCAGCCGGCGACGGCGATCTGAGCGCGCTCCCCGCCGCGCTGGTGTTTACGCCGCAGAACTGGAGCACGGCGCAGGAGGTGACGGTATCCGCGGCGCAGGATACCGACCGCACCAACGGGTCCGCCTCTTTCTCCCACACGGGCGCCAGCGACGACGCGGCGTATGCCGGCGTGGACTTCGGCTCCGTCACGGCTACCGAGGTGGATAACGACGTGCCCGGAGTGCGGGTCTCGGAAATGGAACTGACGGTGGACGAGGGCAGCTCGGAGACCTACGAGCTGGTGCTGAGCACCCGGCCGGCGGCCAAGGTCGATGTCTCGCTGGCGGCGATCGGCGACGATTCGGTGAGCGTGAGCCCGCGGAGCCTTACCTTCAACGCCGCGGACTGGGAGACCCCGCAGCCGGTGACCGTAACGGCGGGTGACGACTCCGACCGCGACAGCGGCAGCGCCGTCATCGCCCACGCCACGAGCAGTAACGATTCCGACTACAACAACATGAGCCCCGCCAGCGTCGCCGTGGCCACGGTCGACGACGACATGCCGCGGGTGCTGGTGTCGCCGGCGAGCCTGACGGTGGCCGAGGGCGGCAGCGCGGTGTGGACCGTGGTGCTGCAGGCCTTGCCTATGGAGGAGGTGACGGTGGCGGTGACGCACTCGGGGGATGCGGACCTGAGCGCCTCGCCGGAGCGGCTGGTCTTTACCGCCGAGAACTGGAACACGGCGCAGGAGGTGACGGTGTCGGCCGCCGATGACGGGGACACCCTGGACGGCGAGGCGACGTTCGGCCACGTGGTGACCAGCAACGACGCCGGCTACAACCTGATAGCGACGGACTCGGTGACCGTAACCGAGGACGACGACGACACCCCCGGCATCATCACCGTCTCGACCGCAAGCCTCTCCGTGGTCGAGGGATTTACCGCCGGCTACACGGTGGTGCTGGGCGCCGCCCCCACCGCCGAGGTCACCGTCTCCGTGGTCCGCAAGGCGGGGGCAACGCGGGTGACGGTGAGCCCGGAGTCGCTGGTCTTCACCGCTGCGAACTGGAGCCGGCCGCAGGAGGTTACCGTGCTGGCGATCGAGGACGACGACGAGCTCGACGCCGGCGCCACGCTGGTCCACGCCGCCAGCAGCGACGACACCGACTACGAGAAGGCCGAGTTCGGCGAGATTGCGGTGTCCCTGCCCGACGACGACCCGGCGGACGTGACCATCGACCCCACGACGCTGCGCGTGGTCGAGGGCGGCTCCGAGGTCTACACGGTGGTGCTGGACACGCGGCCGTCCGCGAACGTGGTGCTGACCGTGGAACCGGCGGGCGACCCGGACCTGCAGGGGGTCCCCGGGACCCTCACCTTTACGCCGGACAACTGGAACGTTCCGCAGACCGTGACCGTCTCGGCGGTCGCGGACGAGGACACCGTCGAGGGCCAGACCGTGTTCACCCGCCTGGCCTTCAGCGACGACCCCGATTACGACCAGATTGCGGTGGACCCGGTGACGGTCACCGAGCTGGACAACCCGGTGGTGGCAGCGGTGGAACGCCACGACGGCACGAATGCGCTGGCGGAGTTCACCAGCGCCGACACGCTGCCGTTCCGGGTGACGTTCAGCGAGGACGTGGAGAACGTGGACGCCGCGGACTTCGCCGTTAGCGGCGGCGCCGGCGCGGTGACCGGCGTGACCGCCGTGTCCGGGAGCGGCGCCGCGTACATCGTGGAGCTGGGCGGCGCCGGCCTGGCCGCCCACGACGGTGTGGTGGGTGTGGCCCTCGCTCCCGCGCAGGACATCGCCGATGCGCAGGGCAACGCGCTGGCCGCCGCCGTGCCGGGCGGCGCCAACGAGACCTATACCGTCGACAATACGGCGCCGGTGGTGGCGCTGGCGCGCGCCGGCGGGGAGACCGCGACGCCAACGGGCGCCTTCGACGTTACCGCGGCCTTCACCGAGGCGAACGGGTTGCAGACGGCCGGCGACGGCGCCTTCACCGCCGCTGACCTGGAGGTGACGAACGGCGCCGCCGTGCTGGCCGCCACCAGCGACCCGCTGGTGTGGACGGTGACGGTGACGCCGGCGGCAGACGTGATGGGCGCGGTGGTGGTGCGCATCCCCGCCGGCGC
>JAPPKQ010000240.1 GCA_028819945.1 bacterium
GCCCCCGGGTGGTGCTGGGGGAAACCCGCCTCGCCGGCCACCTGGTCAGGGTCTTCCAGGACCCGGCCGCGCCGGAGGACTTGCACCTGGTCTACCTCCTCGGCGACGGGCCGATGGACCGCATCACCGGACCCTGGCTGGCCGGGCATCGGATCTCCTTCTCCCGGACCGCGACGAGCGACGGCGTCCGCCTCGATGCGCACGACGAAGGGCGCCCCGGTACGGACCTGGACTTCACCGACACGATCACCGTCTGGGAATACCTCGCCGCCGATGGGACCGGGGGCGCCTCGCTGCGGTCTGTCGCCGGCTCTGGATGGACGGCGAACCATCGCGCCGAAGGGCTGTCGTGGGCCCACGTGCGGCTCCGGGCCAACAAGCCGGGCACCCTGTTCTCGCGGCTGCCCCCGCAGATCGAGTTTCTGGTTCGGGGCCGGGTGTTCCAGGTCGAGGGCATGACCGCCGCCGGATGGACCGAGAACGCCGCCTACGTGCGGCGCTTCTACCGGTCGGAGTTCCTCGGGGAGCGCACCGGCGACATCAACACGTCCTCCCTGGCCGCCGCCGCGACCGTGTGCGGGGCCGAGATCCGGGGGACGGCCGTCCTCGATACCACCTTCAACCGGGGCACCGGCGCCGGCCAGTACGGCCCGGCCTCTTTGGGTGCGGCGGAGTATCGCCCCGGGGACCGGCTGACCAACCTCCGCATCTACCGGGCGCAGGACGCGACCGAGACGAGTCACATCGAGCTTCGCGGCGCCCCGCAGAACATCCAGGGGAACAACGTCCTGCCCGGGCCGAAGACGAAGCTCGGCCATTGGCTGAGGGATCATCGCATCCAGGTGACCGTGACCGGCCCCGGTACGCCGACCGTGACCATCCGGCTGGACGTGGATGATCTCTACTACGAGGCCTCGGCCGCGCAGGCCGGGGTCGGCCCTCCGACCTATGACACCCGGGCGCGATTCCGCATCCCGGACGCGACCGCCTCCGCGCTCCTGCTCCGCAACTCCACCACGCTCCGGGTCACGCTGGAGCCGGTGGAGATCCGCTACAGCGTCGGGGGGGTCATCGAGTATGGGGAGGCCCCGGACCCGGTTGAGGCGGCCCTCGACTTCGCCTGGGCCGGCCACGTGGTCCAGCACGGCGACACCGCGTACTACGAGCCCGGGGCGCGCGTGGCGGACGCGGCCGTGGTACGGATCCCCGTGGAGGATGTACTCGAGGCCGCCGATGTCTACGCCTCGCCCGATCTGCAGGACCGCATCAACGGCCTCACCGTCTCCATGCCCACCGCGGCGCAGCGCGATTGGCTGGAGCACGCCCTGACCGTCCGGGATGCAGCGGCGGTCGCCCTCGATGGGGGCCGCCTCGATCATTCGTTGCCGGCGGCCCGGCTCGTCTCCAGCGTCACCGCCTGCGAGCGCTGCGCACGCTCCCTGCTGTCGCAGATGCGGCAGTTCCGGGGGGCCGGATACCGCTTAAGCCCGGGGGCCGACCTGGGGCGCCTGGGGGTGCGCTCGGGGATGGCCGTCGAGATCACCGATCCGGAGCGCGGCTTCGACAACCTCCGCCTCCTCGTCACCCGGACGCAGATCGAGCCGGATCTCTCCCTGTGGATCTTCGGCCGGGAGGACCCGGCGGGGATCTTCGGCGACGCGGCGGCCCCGGTAGGGGAGGTCCCGGCGGAGGAGCCGACGGAGGTCCCGATCCCGGTCCCGGCCGGGTTCCGCGCCGTGACCCGGACGCAGTTCGGCACCGACACCGGCCAGCAGGTCTTCCTCGTGCTGACCGGCTGGACCGATCTGCCCTACGCCACGGAGGCGCGGGTGCGGGACTGGTCGGCGACCCTCCCGAACGCCTGGGAGGAGATCGTTGGGCCGACCTTGGACCGCCCCCTCGCCATCCCCACGACGGCCGGCCGGCGGCTGGAGTATCAGCTGCGGCACGTGGCCCGGGACGGCCGCGTCGGCCACTGGTCCGACGTCACCGAGTACACGACCACCCTCGATGACGAGGCACCCGGGGCGCCGGCCGGCCTCGCGATCTCCGCCCTGGCCGGCGGCTACCGCGTTGGCTGGACGCCGCCCCTGGATCAGGACTACGCCTATACGGTCATCCTGGAGGGGACGACGGAGGAGGACGCCGTCGAGGTCGGCCGCTCCACCGCCGCGCCCTTCCACCGTCTCGGGGTGACGCCGGACTCGGAAGATGGCTGACTTCTCCCCGATCACCGTCTGGGTGCGCCACGTCGACCGGGCCGGGAACGTCGGGGAAGCGGTCTCCGGTACGGTGACCCCTGTGAGCCCCGGGGCCGTCAACCTGGATCCGACGCGCCTCGTCCCCTCGGTGACGGGCTCGCCGGATGCTACTCCGCCCGTCGCGGCCCCCGACGCCTACTCGGTCCCGCATGTCCCCAATATCCCGCAGGCGACGGAGTGGGCCGCCAGCCGCCTGCTGAGCTACCCCGAGACGGAGTTCCCGGCGAGCTTGGCCCGAGGGTCGGGGGTGGTG
>JAPPKQ010000323.1 GCA_028819945.1 bacterium
CGCCCGGCCCGATCCCATCGACGGATGGCATGCACGCAGGCCCGGCAGAAGCGGCAGCCGTCGTCGTAGAGCAGGGTGGGACGGCCGGCCGGCGCCACGGCCGCCCTATTCGACGCGGATAGTGGCGGTCTCGATGAGCAGCCGTTGCGAGGGCGTCCCGCTCTGCGAGCCGCGGGCCTCCAGCGCCTTGAGCGTGTCCATGCCGTCGACGACTTCGCCGAAGATCGTGTGGTTGCCGTCCAGCCAGGGCGTGGGCACGAAGGTCAGGAAGAACTGGCTGCCGTCGGTGCCGGGCCCGGCGTTGGCCATGCTGAGCAGCCCGGGCCGATCGTGCTTGACGGAGGGGTCGAACTCACCGGCGTAGTTGTAGCCCGGGCCGCCGGTCCCGCGGCCCAGCGGGCAGCCGCCCTGGGCCATGAACTCCGTGATCACCCGGTGGAAGGCCAGCCCGTCGTAGAAGCCGAGCCGCGTCAGATAGATCGTGCTCGACACATGCGCGGGCGCGACGTCGGGGCGCAGCTGCACGGCCAGATCGCCCACGTTGGTCTTGAGGTCCCAGAAGTAGCTCCGGGCGGGGTCGAAATCGACCGTGGGCGGCTGCGACAAGCGCGTGCGCCAGTTGACCGCGGCCGTATCGACCGCCCGTTCCGCGATGAACCCGTCCAGCGCGTCGAGCGCCACGTCACCCATCAAGCTCTCCCGTCCTCGCGGCCCGACCGTCGCGGGCCCCAGGGATTGTATCGGCCGCGGCGGCTACGGGGACGCTACTGCCCCGGCTGCGACAGCACCTCGATATGGACCCGGATCCTGCCCTCGGCAGGCAGGCCGATCAGGTTGAAGGCGGCGGGCGAGAGGTCGATGTCGTTCACCGGGAACCTGCCCGTGTCCTGCACTGTCACGTCGACGTAGTGGATGCCCCGCCAGACGCGCAGCCGCGTGCCGCAGTCGTACGTCGTGGAGGCGGCGATGGTGGCGTTGTCGGGGTCGTAGATGCCTCCGCAGTACATGGGGTTTCCGGCCAGCGAGTGGTGGTAGAACGTCGCGTCGCCGGCCACGGCGTCGGCGGGCGGGCCGTTGGGGTCGGCGCCGCTGTTGCCGGCCGGAGCGTCCGTTCCCGGACGCTGGAAGGGCGTCGTGAAATCGCGGGCCACCCAGCCGGCCCGGCCGTCCGCCGTGACCCTGACCCACTCACGCCCGGTCTCGTCGACCTCCGTCTCGCCGAGCGATCGCATGAGCGTCCCCGGCGGGAGGCAGGTGATCGGCGTCGTACCGATGGTGGTGGGGGCGGGACGCAGGTTCAGGCAGTCCGACACCACCACGCGGAGGAGATCGCCATCGGCCGGCGCGGCCTCGCCCGGGTTCCAGGTGGCGGCCGCGTCCAATTGCAGCCACAGGGCCTGGCCGGACGCCACCTCCTTGAGGTCGCTGAACATCGGCAGCTCCGGCCGGTAGGTGCGGTATTCCTGCGCGACGGGATCCCACCAGAACGCCGCCTTGAGCGCGTCGCCCAGACTGCTCGTCGCCTGTTCGATCGTCGCGGGGCCGCCCGTCCAGGCGACGAGGTTGAAGCCGCGATGCAGCGGCTGCGCGAGGGGTCTGCCGTTCGGCGGGAGCGGCAGCACCGCTCCGAGACCCTCGATGAGAACGAGCAGCCCGGCCCCGGGCACGACCTCCGCGAGGTCGTTCGCATGCGCGGGGACGCTGGGACTGAACCGCCGGTATTCCTGCGCGACGGCGAAGGCGAAGATCGCCCCCAGGCTGTCGCCCAGCGCGGCGGCGATCTCGGCGGCGGGCGTGCGCCCGGTCCAGCCCACCATGTTCCAGCCCGGCTGCAGTTGCAACAGCGCCCCGCTCTCGTAGCTCGATGCGCCGTCCTGGGGGTCGCCGGACCCGGAGTCGGGCTGGGAATCCGGCGTCGGGGTGGCGCCGGTCCCGTTGCTGGACGTGAACCGTGTGCCGGCGTGGGCGTTGAACTGGTCGTACCAGGGCAGGTCGATGCCCTCCACCGCCCAGGCGCCGATCAAGGGGATACTCCCCTGGAGACGGCCGCCCCCGGTCGTGTGATGCACGGCCAGATGGATGTGCGGCAGCCCGCCGTTGTTCGCGTGGTAGGCCGGCGCCACGGTCCCCAGGTAGTCCCCCACCCGAACGGACTGGTAACGGGTCAGGTTGCGGTCGGGGAAGATGTGACAGAGCAGGAGGGCGAGGCCGGCGCCGTTGTCGATCGTCAGGCAGTCGGAGTAGTCGATGTAGGAGATCGTCCCGGCGATGGGCGCGAGCACCACGGATCCCGTAGTGTCGGCATCCACCCGCACGATGTCGATGGCATGCGGGTCGTTCCGGTCCGCGACGCTATGAGTGAGCGTGTTGTAGCCCGCGACGATCCGCCAGACGGAGCCCGCCTCGGTGGGCAGGGGGAAGAGGCCACCTTGCGCGTGAGCCGGCGTCGAGCCGAGCCCCAGGGTGGAAGCGGTCAGCAGCAGCGTGAGGATTGCCGCGAGCGTCCCC
>JAPPKQ010000296.1 GCA_028819945.1 bacterium
GGGCTTCCCCCCGGGCCCGCCCCTCTCCCGCCCGCGCGCAGCGCGGCGCGCCTGTGCGGCCGCCGACGGCGGCGCGGGCAGGGCCCTCTCGAAGTCCTCGATCCGTGCCGGAGGCGCGCTCACGAGCCGCTCCAGCACGACCTCCTCGCCGCGCTTGCGCGAGCGGAAGCCGGGGATGCGCAGCACCCTGGCGCAGTCCGTGGCGGCCGGGTCCGTGCGGTAGTGCGCGGCCAGCGCCCGCAGGGAGTTCTCGGCCCGCCTGGTGTCGCAGGCCTCGATGCGCCACAGCACCTGGTAGCGGCCCGCGCTGGTGCGCATCACCGCGGTCGGCTCCGGGATGCGGCCCCGCCGCGCGTCGGCGTCGATCCTCCGCAGGGTCTCCGGGCCGCGCTCGTCGATGTCCGCGTACAGCCAGCGCGCCTCCTGGATGTCGCCGGCGCGGCGGCGGCGCACGCGCGGCTTGAGCGGGTTGGCGGTCGCGTAGACGTCGGCCCCGCGCACGTTCCGGAACCGCAGGTAGCGCAGGACCTTCTCGGAGGCCAGCTGGCGGGCGGTGTAGAACTTCTGCTCGACCTTGCCCTTGGCGGCGCCCTCGCGCTGGATGAGCACCACCGCCAGGCGCTCCTCCGGGCTGTGGCAGTGGCGGATGAAGTCCCTCGCCTGCCCGCGCATGCCTCAGTCCTGCGGCCAGCGCCGCTCGGTCTCCCACTCCTGCCGCTGGGGGTCGTAGCGCAGCACGCGGATGGCCTCCGAGACCATGCGCACGCCCTGCCAGCGGGTGATGTGCACGATCAGGTCCGTGACGGCCCCGACGATGGCCGCCAGCGCCGGCCAGGGCAGCCCGGCCGAGCCCTCCTGCATCAGCGCGCAGGTCGCCAGGCGCATCAGCGCGTCGCCGGCGGAGTTGGCGTGGATCGTCGAGATGGCCCCGCCGTGGCCCGTGTTGAGGGCCTGCAGCAGGTCCCAGGCCTCCGGGCCGCGCACCTCCCCGACCACCAGCCGGTCCGGGCGGTGGCGCAGCGAGTGCCGCACCAGGTCGCGGATGGTGACCTCCGCGCGGCCGGGCGCCGCCCGGCGCGCCTCGAAGCGCTCCTGGTGGGCCTGCTCCAGCCTGAGCTCGGCGGTGTCCTCGATGATCACGAAGCGCTCGCCGGGCTCGAGGTCGTTCAGCAGCGCGGCCATCAGCGTGGTCTTGCCGGAGCCCGTCGAGCCGGCGATCAGGATGTTGCCCTTCGCCGCCAGCACGTGGCGGGCCGTCTCGAGCACCGCCGGCGGCAGCGTGCCGTTGTCGACCAGGTCGGCGACGGTGAACGTGCGCGTGCCGTGCTTGCGGATGGTCAGCACGGGGGCGGAGCTGACCGGCGGCAGGGTGGCGGCCACGCGCGAGCCGTCGGGCAGGCGCGCGTCCAGCAGCGGCTCGGAGGCCGAGATGTCCTGCTGCAGGCTGCGGGCGATCTGCACCAGCGCCCGCTCCAGCTCGTGCGCCGTCCAGCCGGGGGCCTCGCAGGCCTCCAGGAGGCCGTCGCGCTCGGCGAACAGCTGCCCCGAGGAGCAGGCCATGATCTCGGTGACGGCATCGTCGAGCAGCAGGTGCTCGATGGGCCCCAGGTAGGGCAGGATCGGCTCCAGCGCCTCGCGCGGGGAGGCCGGGGCCCTCACAGCAGGCCCTCCTCGGCCTGCCGGAACCAGCTCTTGTCGGCGGGCAGGTAGTGGGGCTTCAGGTACAGCCGGCTGGCGGGCAGCGTGCGCACCCCGTCGTAGGCCTGCGCGATCGCCTGCGCGTTGTCGAGCTCGGCGAAGTCGCGCGGCTTGAACTTCGCCTCCAGGCGCGTGGAGTAGCTCCTGGAGGCGCTCAGGCTGCCGCGCGAGCCGCCGGCGCGGCCGCTGAGCAGCGAGACGCCGGCGCGGCCGGCGGACTCGGAGAAGGAGTAGTTGGGGCGCAGGATCTCGGCCTGCCCGCAGAGCTTGGAGGCCTGCTCGGCGGAGAACTCGTCGGAGAGCGAGAGGAAGATGCGCGTGCGCAGCGTCTGCAGCAGCGTGCGCCAGGCCTCCCGGTTGCCCACGGCCGAGCGCAGCGAGGACAGCGACTGCGTCGCGAGCAGGGGCACGAGCCGGCTCTGCCGGGAGAGGGCGAAGGTGCGCTCGTCCCCGGAGGGGTCGTCGCCGCCTACGGTGGCGAAGGTGTGGTACTCGTCGATGACCAGCACCGCCGGGCGCCAGCTCCGGCGGCTGTTGGCCGGGTCGGCCATGGCCTTGGGCCGGCGCAGCAGGGCCTGCAGCCAGGCGCCCTTGAGCATCACGCCGAGGACCTTGCCGAGGGCCGGGCTCTCGCCGGCGGCCATGTTCAGCGCCAGCACCCGGCCGTCCTCGATGAGCGAGTCCATCGGCGGCAGGACCCTGGGGGCGCCGGGGCGCTCCTCGCCGCGCGGCGGCGGGCAGAAGACGTCGGCCACCTCGGGCTGGTCGAACAGCTGCAGGAAGGAGCTGAGGCCCTCCACGACCGACG
>JAPPKQ010000063.1 GCA_028819945.1 bacterium
CCGGTAGGCCACGACGAGCACGCCGAGGGCGACGGCGGCTGCCACCAGGGCGGCCACGTCGCGTGCCGGGCGGAACCCGGCGGCTGCACCGACGATGCCGGCGAGCGCGGCCAGGGCCGCATACACCGATCGCAGCAGCCATCCGTACCCCGGCCCGACCTCGCGCCGGCGCGTCGTCACCCACCCGAACAGCAGGCCTCCCGCAGCCCACTGCAGCAGAACGGTTGCGGCGTGGACCTCGCTCACGGCAGGGCCGGCAGCCGTGTGGGACTACCCGCTCCCGCCGGCGTCTCAGGCACCGCCGGCGGCCGCGCCGACCGAGCGGGCCGCGCCTGCGGCGTGGTAGCTCGAGCGCGTCAGCGGGCTGGACTCGACGTGGCCGATGCCCAACTCGGTGCCGATCCTCCCCAGCGCCTCGAAGTCCTCCGGGGGCCACCATCGCTCCACGGGCAGGTGGGCGCTGGAGGGGCGCAGGTACTGCCCGATGGTGACGATGTCGCAACCGACGCCCGCCAGATCGCCCAGCGCCTCGGCCACCTCGCCGGCGGTCTCGCCCAGCCCCACCATGATGGAGGACTTGGTCACCAGCCCGCTGTCCTTGGCCCTCGCCAGCACTGCCAGGCTGCGGGCGTACCCGGCGGAGGGGCGCACCAGACGCTGCAGCCGGGCCACCGTCTCGATGTTGTGGTTCAGCACGTCGGGGCGCTCGTCGAAGACCACCGAGAGCGCCGCGGGGTCGCCCTTGCAGTCGGGGATGAGCACCTCGACGGTCACCGACGGGCACAGCGCCCGGATCGCCCGGATGCAGGCCGCGAAGTGGGCCGCGCCCCCGTCAGCCACGTCGTCGCGGGCCACGGCGGTGACGACGGCGTGCTCGAGGCCCATGCGGGCGGCCGCGGCGGCGACCCTGTCGGGCTCGGCGGGATCGAGGGGCTCGGGACGGCGGGTGTCGATGAGGCAGAAGCCGCAGGACCGGGTGCAGCGCTCGCCGCCCAGCATGAACGTGGCCGTGCCCTGCTCCCAGCACTCGTAGATGTTCGGGCAGCCCGCCTCCTCGCAGACGGTCACCAGGTCGAGGTCGCGCATGACCGACTTGATCCGGCGGAACTCCGGCCCGGTGCGAGCCACCACCCGCATCCACGACGGCTTGCGGCCGCCGGCGACGGGAGTCTCCGGCGCCGGGTTGTCGCCGCCGAGCCGAGCCGGCACTGGCTGGGGCTGCGCGCCACCGTCTGCGGCGGCAGGCTCCACGTCCGAGGTGGCAGGGAACGTGACGGGCACCGGCCGTGCCCCGCGCGGTCTCCCCGCCGCCGGAGCCGCGCCGGCGGTGGCCATCACCGCAGAGTCCGCCGGTTGCGGTACTTGTCTCCGGCCGGTTGCAGCGATGTCGGCCCGGTCCCAGCCGGCTGCGCCCCAGCGCTGGGCGGCTCGCTCGGCGACGGCGTCGACGACCTCGGGCATCGTGACGGCCACACCCTCGGCCGCCAGTGACGTGACCGGGTGCTCGCGGATCCCGCACGGCACGATCCGGCCGAACCAGCTGAGGTCCGGATCCACGTTCAAGGCGAACCCGTGCAGGGTGCGCCCGCGCCGCACCCGCACGCCGATGGCGGCGATCTTGCGGGGCCGGGCTCCGCCGAAGTCCAGCCACACACCCCGATGACGGTCGAGACGGCCGGCGCCCGGCAGACCCAAGTCCTCCAGCACCTCGATGAGCAGGTCCTCCAGACTCTCCACGTAGGCCGCGGCGGCCCCGAGCCCGCCGGCACGGGGGCCGCCGAGGGTCAGGATCGGGTACCCGACGAGTTGTCCGGGACCGTGGTAGGTGACGTCACCACCCCGGTCGGTGCGGCACAGCTCGGCCCCGGCGGCGGCGGGATCCATCAGCACGTGCGCCGCCGGGGCCCGCGGACCCATCGTGACCACGTGGGGATGCTCGAGCAGGAGCAGGTGGTTGCGCGAGCTGTGGGCGTGCAGGCCCCGCTGCAACGCCCAGGCCTCGTCGTAGCCGACCCGGCCGAGCCAGCGAACGGCCAGGTGCCGGGGAGCGGTGACCCCGGCAGTGCGCCGTGCGGGCACCGGACGAGCGGCAGCCACCTGCGGCGCCACTACAGGATCTCGGCTTCCCAGTCCCGCGTCTGGATGATGTGGCGCAGGCGATCCAGGAAGGCGGCCACATAGGCGCCGTCGAAGGCCCGGTGGTCCCAGGCCAGCGCCAGCACGCCGACCGAATGGATGGCGATCGCCTCGTCGCCTCGCTCGCCGGTCACCACGACCGGCCGCCGCTTGATCCCGTCGGTGGACAGGATCGCCACCTGCGGCTGGTTGATGATCGGGAACTGCATGAGGGTGCCGTACTGGCCGGGATTGGTGATCGTGAAGGTTCCCCCGGTGACCTCCGCAGCCGAGAGATCCTTGCTGCGGGCTCGGGCCGCCAGGTCCACCACCACGCCGGGGGTTGGCCCCCGGCGCGTGGTGCCCGCCGCCCCG
>JAPPKQ010000110.1 GCA_028819945.1 bacterium
GGTTTACTGGAGGCACCCTGACAGCTACCACAGGGCGCGACCACCCCCAGCGTCCCTCGGAGGTAACTCGTGAGCAACCCGGCGACCGTTCACCTGCCCCCGCTCCCCTACCCGGAGGACGCTCTCGCCCCGCACATCAGCGCCGACACCGTGGCGTTGCACTACGGCAAGCACCACGCCGGCTACGTGGCCAACGTGAATCGGTTGGTGGCCGGGACCCCCAGAGCGGAAGCCCCGCTGGAGGACCTCATCGTCACCACCACGGGGGGACTGTTCAACAACGCGGCCCAGGTCTGGAACCACACGTTCTACTGGCGGTCCATGCACCCCGAAGGCGGCGGCGACCCCGGCGGCCACCTGCGCACCGCCCTCGAGGACGGCTTCGGATCGGTCGACGGGTTCCGCAAGCAGTTCGCCGACGCCGCCTGCGGTCACTTCGGCTCGGGCTGGGTGTGGCTGGTGGCGGGCGGCGGCGACCTGGAGGTCATGGCGACGGCGAACGCCGACCTCCCCCAACTCCACGGCCGGACGCCGCTGCTGACCATCGACGTCTGGGAGCACGCCTACTACCTGGACTACCGCAACGCCCGCCCTGCCTACGTGGATCGCTGGATCGACAACCTCGTCAACTGGGATTTCGCCGCAGCGAACCTGGCGGCCCTCTGAACGCACCGAGGCCGCACCCCGAACGAGGTCCGTTCTCCGTGGTCAGGTTCCTCAGCCCCGAATGGGTGGCAGCGGTCACCGAGGCGTTGCAGAGCGCCGGGGTGACCACCGAAGGCGGACCACCGCTCGTCATCCAGCAGGTCGTGGAGCACCCCAACGGGATCCGCAGTACGTACCGGATCCGCGTGGACGCGGAGGGAGCCGAGGCGGTGGGCGGGTTCTCCGGCGACGCCACGGTCGTCTACCGGCAGAGCTACGAGGTGGCGCGCGGCATCGCCGGCGGAGAACTCGACGCCCACGTGGAGTTCCTGATGGGTCGGGTCGTCGTCTCCGGCGACACCAAGGCCCTTGTCGGCCATCGCGCCGCACTCGAGAGTCTCAGCACCGCGCTCGCCGGCCTCCGGGAGATCACGGACTTCTAGCCCGGACATCCGGTCGGACCGATGCCTCAGCCGATGAGGCCCAGTTCGGTCACCGCGTCCCGCTCGGCGGCAAGTTCGGCGACGGAGGCGTCGATCCGGAGGCGGCTGAAGGCGCTGTGCCCGAGACCCTGCACGATCTGCCAACCCGTGCCGTCGCTGGTGCACGGGAAGGAGCTGATCAGACCTTCGGGGACGTCGTAGCTGCCGTCGGAGGGCAGCGCGACGCTGACCCAATCGCCGGCGGGTGTGCCTGTAGCCCAGTCTCTGACGTGGTCGATGGCGGCGTTGGCTGCCGAGGCGGCCGATGACGCCCCTCGCGCCTCGATGATGGCGGCGCCGCGCTGCTGCACGGTGGGGATGAAGTCGCGCTCGAGCCAGTCCTGGTCGTCGACCACCTCGCTCGCCGGCCGGTCGCCGACGCGGCAGTTGAAGATGTCGGGATACTGCGTGGCGGAGTGGTTGCCCCAGATCGTCATGCAACCGATGTCAGCGACGCCGGCACCGGCCCGGCCGGCCAGTTGCGCGATGGCGCGGTTGTGGTCGAGCCTCGTCATCGCCGTGAAGCGCTCAGGCGGGATCCCGGGGGCGTTGCGCTGTGCGATGAGACAGTTGGTGTTGGCCGGGTTTCCCACCACGAGGACGCGGATGTCCTCAGCGGCCTGCGCCGCCAGAGCCGCACCCTGGCGGGTGAAGATGCCGCCGTTGGCCTCCAGCAGGTCCTTGCGTTCCATGCCCTTGGTGCGGGGCCGGCTGCCGACCAGCAGCGCCCAGGAGGCGCCCGCGAAGGCCGTCTCGGGCTCGTCGGACAACTCCATGCCGGCCAGCAGGTCGAACGCGCAGTCGTCCAGTTCCATGGCGACGCCCTCGAGGGCGCCCATGGCCGGAGGGATCTCCAGCATCTGCAGGATGATCGGCACCTCGGGGCCGAGCAGCTGCCCGGAGGCGATGCGGAACACCAGGCTGTAGCCGATCTGGCCGGCGGCGCCGGTCACGGCCACCCGCACGGGCGCGGGATTCTGCGTCGCAGTGTCGCTCATCTCGATCCCCGTCGTCGCCGAGGTCAGAGCCGGTCGATGATCGCCTGGGCGAACTCCGAGCAGCGCACCTCGGTCGCACCCTCCATCAGCCGGGCGAAGTCGTAGGTCACGATCCGCGATGCGATCGTCTCCTCCATGGCGGCGACGATCGCATCGGCGGCGGCGTCCCAACCCAGGTGCTCGAACATCATCACGCCCGAGAGGAGCACCGACGACGGGTTCACCTTGTCCTGGCCGGCGTACTTCGGGGCGGTGCCGTGGGTCGCCTCGAAGACACCGTGGCCGGTGACGTAGTTGATGTTCCCGCCGGGGGCGATGCCGATGCCCCCGACCTGCGCGGCCAGGGCGTCGGACAGGTAGT
>JAPPKQ010000411.1 GCA_028819945.1 bacterium
TAGGCGGTTGCGCTCGGCCCAGGCGGCGAGGGCATTGCCCGCGGACTCGCTCCAGGTGCCGCCGCCGACGACCACCAGCGGGCGGGAGGCGGCCCGCAGCAACGCACCCAACTTCGCCAACTCCTCCGACGAGGGCGACGGTCGCTGCGGCGGCGGAGCTACCGGCGCGTCGGCCACCGCGACCTCCTCCGCCAGCACATCCTCCGGCAACGAGACGACGACGGGTCCGGGCCGGCCCTCCCGCGCCACCCGGGCGGCCTCCGCGGCGGTCTCGCTCAACAGCTCCGGCCGGTCCACCTCCACCGACCACTTCGCCAGCGGGGCGAAGAACGCCTCGAAGTCCACCTCCTGGAAGGCGCGGCGCCCCCGGTGCGCGGTGGGGACTTGACCGATGAACAGCAGCAGCGCCGCGCCGCTCATGGACGCGTTGTGCACCGCCACCGAGGCGTGCGTGGCCCCCGGTCCCCGGGTCACGAAGGCCACCCCCAGGTCGCCGCGCAGGCGGGCCTGTGCCTCGGCCATGATCCCGGCGCCGGACTCGTGGCGGCACACCACGGTGCGGATGCCCGGCTCGTCGTGCAGGGCGTCGAGCACGGCCAGGAAACTCTCGCCCGGCACCGTGAAGACGGTGTCCACGCCGTGCCGGCGGAGCTGATCGACCAGCACCCGCCCGCCGTGGCGCACCGGCGCTTTCACGCCAGCGGTTCCTCGAGGAACACCCGGGCCCGCTGGCGGGCGGGGCGGTCGGCGTCGGCGGGGTCGGTGTAGCGGATGGTGCGCCGCCCGGCCCACTCCGCCGGCAGCAGCATCACCCGCACGAAGGCCGACTCCTCGCTGGTGGAGGACTCGGCGTAGATCGGCTCGGGGCCGATCTCGAACCAGGCGCCGCCGGCCCGGTAGGTGGTGGTGACGCCGCCGGTGGTGATCGTCAACTCGCCGAACAGCAGCCGGCGAATCCCCGGGCCCGGATGGACGTGCCGGTAGGCGATCGCGCCGGGCGGGAAGTCCACGCGGTCACAGCGCATGACCCACGGTTGCGAGTCGTCCAGATCGACGGCGGCGGCGAGGGTGGCGCCGGCCGGCTCGTCGACAGCGTCCGCGCCGGTCATCAGCGCCCACGAGAGCGCCGGGCCGGCGACCGTCGCGCCACCGAAGTGGGCCGTGTCGTTGGCGAGTTCGTACACGACCCGGTTGCCCGGCTCGCAGGTGACGCCCGCCGGATGTTCGTGCAGAGCGAGCAGGGCGTGCATCGACATTTCAGGATGCGGCTAGGAATCCGCCGCGCGAGACCCGCGCCACAGGCCGGGTCCCTTGCCAGTGGATTGCGGCCTGCGCCGGAATGACATCGGGGATGGGGTCCACGGTGCTACTCGGCAGCCCGCTACTGGAAGTGCTGGCCGCCGTCGACGATGATGGTCTGCCCGGTCATGAACGCCGAGCCCGGGCTGCAGAGGAACACCGCCGCGGCCGCCAAATCCTCGGGGTACTGGTCTCGCTTCAGCGTCCGGTTGGCGATCGACGCCCTGCTGATCGTCTCGAAGTCCACCCCCGCGGGGTTCTCCCGCACGCCGTCGGAGATGGTGAAGCTGGGCGCCACCGAGTTCACGAGGACGCCGTCGCCGCCGATCTCGCGCGCCAGCGCCTTGGTCATCGCCAGCACCGCGCCCTTGCTGGCCACGTAGTGCAGCAGGAACGGTACGCCGCGGAAGATCGTGCCGGAGGTGATGTTCACGATGCGCCCACCGCCCTGGCGGCGCATGTGCGGAACGACGGCGCGAGTGGCCAGGAACGTGCCGATGACGTTCACCTCATAGACCTGTCGCCATTCCTCGACGGAAATCTCCTCGAAGGGCTGCATCGACAGGGACGTGTAGATGCCGGCGTTGTTGACGAGGATGTCGATGCGCCCGGTGGCCTCGAGGGCTGCGTCCACCATGGCGTCGACGTCGCCGGGATCCGACACGTCGGCGGTCACCCCGATGCCATCCGGGTACCTGGTGGCGGCCTCCTGCGCCCCGGCCAGGTCGGCGATCACGAGGCGGGCGCCCGCGCGGGCCAACCCGTCGGCGATGCCGCGGCCGATGCCTTTGGCGCCGCCGGTCACGATGGCGGTCCGGCCCGCCAGCGAGAAGTCTTCGTTGCTGGGTGTCACGAGTTCCGGCATGTGGCTGTCCTCCGGGGCGCTCATTGGATCGGCGAGAAGGCGGTGGGCACCAGGACCCGGTTCTGCTGGGTGTGTACCAGCGGGTGCAGCTTGGGCAGGAAGGCCTGCCAGCGCTCGTCGGCGGCCAGCGCCGCCCGCCGCTGCTCCCGGTCGGCGAAGTTCTCGTAGCCCCACATGGCGCAGATCGACGAGAGGGCACCGATCTCGACGGTGAACCAGCCGATGAGGTTCCCGAGGACCTCCTTCTGGATGATGATCCCCTCGGTCTCGTAGAGCCGCAGGACCTCTTTCAGCTTCCCGGTGTAGATGTGGTAGTCC
>JAPPKQ010000332.1 GCA_028819945.1 bacterium
AACGCGGGGCTGCAGCGCGTGGCGGATCGGGCGCTGGTCTACGAGCTGCGCGACGACGCCGGCGCGCTCGACCTGGTGGTGCTGCCGGTCCACGGCCTGGGCCTGTGGAGCATCCTCTACGGCTTCGTGGCCCTCGACGCCGACCTGGAGACGATCCGCGGGTTGACCTACTACGAGCACAAGGAGACGCCGGGCCTCGGGGGCGAGGTGGACAACCCGCGCTGGAAGGGCCTGTGGAACGGCCGCAAGGCGTTCGGCCCGGACGGCGCCCCGGTCATCGAGGTGATCAAGGGGCTGGCCGGGCCGCCGGCCGACGACCCGTACCGGGTGGACGGGCTGGCCGGCGCCACCATGACGAGCCGCGGCGTGACCAACATGCTGCGTTTCTGGCTCGACGAGCAGGGCTTCGGCCCCTACCTGAAGGCGCTCCGGACGCGGAGGGACGGCTGATGGCGAAGACGCGCGACGCGCTGATCGACCCGCTGTTCAACAACAACCCGATCGCCCTGCAGGTGCTCGGCATCTGCTCGGCCCTGGCCGTTACCACCCGCATGGACACGGCGCTGGTGATGAGCGTGGCGGTGGTCGTCGTCATCATGTCCTCGAACTTCTTCGTCAGCGCCCTGCGGAACCAGATCCCGACGAATATCCGCATCATCGTGCAACTGACGATCATCGCCTCGCTGGTGATCGTCGTCGACCAGGTGCTGAAGGCCTACCTGTTCGAGCTGTCGAAGCAGCTCACCGTCTTCGTCGGCCTCATCATCACCAACTGCATCATCATGGGGCGGGCCGAGGCCTACGCCATGCAGAACCCGCCCGGCATGAGCCTGATCGACGGGCTCGGCAACGGCCTCGGCTACGGCGCCATCCTGATGGTCACCGCGTTCCTGCGCGAGCTGCTCGGCTCGGGGACCGTGTTCGGGACTACGGTCCTGCCGCTGGCGAGCGAGGCGGGCTGGTACACGCCGAACGGGCTGATGGTGCTGTCGCCCGCCGCCTTCTTCATCATCGGGTTCCTGATCTGGGCGCTGCGGTGCTGGAAAACCGATCAGGTGGAGGCCGAGTGATGCTCGAGCACTATCTGAGCCTCGCGGTCAAGGCGATGTTCGTCGAGAACATGGCGCTGGCCTTCTTTCTCGGCATGTGCTCGTTCCTGGCCGTGTCGAGGCAGGTGAGCACGGCCATCGGGCTGGGCGGCGCCGTCATCTTCGTGCTGACGATCACGGTGCCGATGAACAACCTGATCTATGCGCACCTGCTGAGCCCGGGTGCGATGGCGTGGCTGCACCCGTCGCTGGCCGCCTACGACCTGTCGTTCCTCGGTTTCCTCTCCTACATCGGGACCATCGCGGCGATGGTGCAGATCGTGGAGATGGTGCTCGACCGCTTCGCGCCGCCGCTGCACGCCGCGCTGGGGATCTTCCTGCCCCTGATCGCGGTCAACTGCGCCATCCTGGGGGCCTCGCTCTTCATGGTGGAACGCAGCTACACGCTGGCCGAGAGCACGGTGTTCGGCCTCGGCTCGGGCATCGGCTGGGCGCTGGCGGTGATTGCCCTGGCCGGCATCCGCGAGCGGCTGCGCTACTCGAACCCGCCGGAGGGGTTGCGCGGGCTGGGTCTGACCTTCATGCTGGTGGGACTGATGGCGCTTGGCTTCATGGCCTTCGCCGGAGTGCAGCTCTAGGGGGCTTCGGGGAGTCGGAACAGGCAGATGGTTACCGTCACCCTCGGCGTCGCGATGTTCACGTTCGTGATCGTGTCGCTGGTCGGCCTGCTGATGGCCGCCCGGCGGCAGCTCGTCGCCACCGGCGAGGTGACGATTACCGTCAACGGCGACGCGAACCAGGCGCTGCGCACCGCGGCCGGCGGGACGCTTCTCGGGACGCTGGCCGACAAGCGGCTGTTCATCCCGTCGGCGTGCGGCGGCAAGGGGAGCTGCGGCGTCTGCAAGGTAAAGGTGTGCGACGGGGGCGGCGCCGTGCTGCCGACCGAGCGGAGCCACCTGAGTCGCGGCGAGGAACGCGAGGGGGTGC
Source organism: bacterium (assembly GCA_028819945.1). Classification (GTDB taxonomy): domain Bacteria; phylum Actinomycetota; class Acidimicrobiia; order Acidimicrobiales; family CATQHL01; genus VXNF01. Next base: position 2,037 of record JAPPKQ010000332.1, read on the forward strand.
GCCTCTCCTGCCAGGTCAAGGTGAAGCAGGACATGGCCATCGAGCTGCCGGCGGAAGTCTTCGACATCCGCCAGTGGCGCTGCAGGGTGCGCTCGAACCACAACGTCGCCACCTTCATCAAGGAGCTGATCCTGGAACTGCCGGCAGGCGAGGAGGTTCCGTTCCGGGCCGGCGGCTACATCCAGATCGAGGCCCCGCCGGGCGCCTACGACTACCGCGACTACGACGTCGAGGAGGAGTACCGCGCCGACTGGGACAAGTTCAACCTGTGGCGCTACCAGGCGGTGCTCGACGAGCCGGTGACGCGCGCCTACTCGATGGCGAACTACCCGGAGGAGAAGGGCGTCATCATGCTCAATATCCGGATCGCCTCGCCGCCGCCGCGGGCGCCCGAGGGGACGCCGCCGGGCAAGATGACCAGCTACATCTTCAGCCTGAAGCCGGG
>JAPPKQ010000484.1 GCA_028819945.1 bacterium
GCCATGGACGCCACCGCCGCGACGCATGGCGCAGATCGCCGAGCCCTACATCCGCCGGCGGGCCATCCGCCACCTCGAGAAGGGCCGCATCGTCATCTTCGGCGCCGGGACCGGCAACCCGTTCTTCACGACCGACACCGCGGCCGCCCTGCGGGCGGTCGAGGTGGAGGCCGAGGCGCTGCTGAAGGGCACGCACTCGGGAACCGACGGCATCTACACGTCCGACCCGCGCACCGACCCCGACGCCGTCAAGCTCGACCACATCTCCTACATCGATCTCGTGAGCGGCGGGCTCCGAGCCATGGACGCCACCGCCGCGACGCTGTGCATGGAGAACAACCTGCCGATCGTGATGTTCGATCTCATGCAGGCGGGCAACGTACTGTCCGTCATCGAGGGGCGCCCGATAGGTACCATCGTGGCCTGAGGGTCTGCCGGTGCACTTCGAGGCGTGTGCTGCATGAGTGAAGAGTTGATCGAGATCGTGGTCTCCGAGGCGCGCGACAAGATGGAGCGGGCCGTCGCGCACGCCCGCCGGGAATTCAGCGGTGTACGGACCGGCCGGGCCTCGCCGGCGCTGGTGGAGCGGCTCACGGTGAACTACCACGGGGCGGAGGTGAGCCTCCAGCAGATCGCCGGCTTCAGCGTTCCCGACGTCCAGATGCTGGTGATCTCGCCGTATGACAAACGCGCGATCGAGTCGATCCAGAAGGCCATCCAGCGCGCCGACCTGGGCTTCAACCCAAGCACCGACGGGTCGGTCATACGGCTGCACTTCCCGCCCCTCACCGAGGAGCGCCGCCGCGAGTTGGTGCGGCTGGTCCGCTCGATGGCCGAGTCGGGGCGCGTGGCGGTGCGAAACTCGCGCCGCGGCGCACGCCAGGACCTCGACGCTCTCAAACGCGACGGGGACGTCTCCGAGGACGACAGCAGGCGCGGACAGCGGCGCCTCGACGAGATGACCCAGGAATTCGAAGAAGCAATCGGATCGGCCCTCGAGGCCAAGGAAACCGAACTGATGCAGGTCTGACAGAGGAGCGCACCAGTGGATCGAGACAACCCCTACGACCCCGCCGAACCGGAGGATTGGGAGGGCGGCGACCCCGACGACCCCGAGGGCGGCGACGAGACCTGGCAGGTCACCCCCGACGCCGAACCGGCCGAGGAGGACGCTTGGGACACCTTCAGCGAGGGGAGTCCCATGTGGGGTGTCGCCGGCGGCGAGGACGAGGGCCTCGACGTGGGCTACCTCACCGAGCAGCACCCGCAGGCGTCGGAGGTGGGCGTCACCGACACCGCCGCCGGCGCGCAGTTCTTCGGAGAGGACGACGACGTCTGGCACGGTGCGGAGCCGGCACCGCCGCTCGGGGCGCGCGAGCGAAGTTCGGATCGCAGGCTCGGGCCTGCGATCCTCACCGGGGCGGTGCTCTGTGCGCTGGCCATCGTGTGCTTCTGGGTCAGCCCGATCCTGGTGCTCGTGCTGCTCTGCGTGCTCATGGTGCTGGCCGCCGGGGAGTTCTTCGGGGCCTTGCGGCAGGTCGGCTACCAACCGGCCAACCTCGTGGGGCTCGTCGCCGCCGTGGGGTTGCCGGTGGCGGTCTACTGGCGCGGGGCCGAGGCGTATCCGCTGGCCATCGGCCTCGTTGTGATGGCGGCGCTCTTGTGGCACCTCGTCGGCGTGACCTCCGAGCGGCCGGTGCCCAACGTGGCGGTCACGCTGTTCGGCGTGGGGTACGTGGCGGTGCTGGGGAGTTTCGGCGCCCTCATGCTGACCTACGAGAAGGGCAGCGGACTGCTATTCGGCGCGGTCGTGGGCACGGTGGGCTACGACATCGGCGCCTGGATCGTGGGTCGGCTGTTCGGGCGCTCGGCCCTCTCCAAGGCGAGCCCCAACAAGACCGTGGAGGGTCTCATCGGCGGCATCGTGCTGGCCGTGGTGGCCTGCGCGGTGGTCATGGGTGTCGGGCGTATCGACCCGTGGGGCGACAATCCCGGGTCGGTCTCGCACGCTCTGGTGCTGGGCGTCGTGGTCGCCGTGGCGGCGACCCTGGGCGACCTGTCGGAGTCGATGATCAAGCGCGACCTGGGCATCAAGGACATGGGCAACCTGCTGCCGGGCCACGGTGGCGTCCTGGACCGGTTCGACGGGCTGCTCTTCGCCATGCCGGCGACGTGGGGGCTGGCGCTCCTCATCGACCTGGTCTAGCCGTCTGATCCAGCCCTGCGGGGCTCCCGGGGGTCCCACGGGCCCGAACCGTCCACGAACTTCGGCCCCGAACCCTCGCCCCTTAGACTGGCCTTGAAGGAGGGCCATGGGCACAACCCTCGCCGTGATGGGCTCCACGGGCTCCATCGGCACCCAGACGCTGGAGGTCGTCGCGGCCGGCGCGGACCGCTACGAGATCACCGCCCTGGGCGCCGGCCGGTCCGTCGAGGCGCTGGCGGCGCAGGCCCGCGCCGTGCGCCCGAAACTCGTGGCGC
>JAPPKQ010000476.1 GCA_028819945.1 bacterium
CCCTCGAAGAGCGTATTGAAATTGACGATGGGCTCCCAGCCGGTGCCGGAGGTCCAGGCGGTGTTGACCGAGCCGGAGGCGTAGCTGGAGGCGTCGTCGAAGTCCAGGTCGGCGGCCAGCTCGTAGCCCGCGCAGGCGGCGGCGCAGCCCATGCCCGTCACGGAGTTGGGGAAGGCGGCGGCGTAGTCGCTGGCGTTGGCGGTGGCCGGCGCGCCGTTGCCGTCCAGGTCCCAGCGCATGGCGTTCAGCTGCTCCAGGCTGGCGATTTCGATGAGGTTGTCGTCGTCGCTGTCGTAGTCGCGGGACGACGGGTTGGGGACCGCCGTGACGACGTTGGACGGATCGCTGTTCCCGGAATTGCTCTTGGCAGACACTCGATAACGCATTTGGCTGTCGACGGCGGGCGCAAGGAGGAGTGTATTGGTGTATTGGGTTGCCGTTATGTTGCTTCCGATCTCGAACCAGCCGGTACCCGCGCCAACAAATTCAGCCTCCACGAGGTAGCCGGTCACCGCGTCGCGGCCGCCGCCCGCCGGCGGCGCAGTCCAGGTCAGGTCCACCTGCGTCGTGCTCACCACGGTGGCGGTCAGCCCGGTGGGGGCCAGCGGCGGCGGGAGGGTCCGCCCCTGCACGCCGAACTCGAAGGCGGTGGCCACGCCGTCGCCGTCGAAGTCCACCTTCAGCGCCGGGTACTGGCTGGCCGTGCCGAAGTCCCACGGGTTGTCGTTGCCGCTGGCGTCGCCGGTGCCGGCGTCGCCGTCCGCGTCCACGTTCCAGGCGGCGTAGATGCCGGTGTAGCCGGTGGGGGACTGCAACTCGGAGGTCGTCTTGCCCGTGCCGGCCGCCGAGGTGTTGATCGACGTGTCGGTGTCCCAGTAGCTGTCGGTGATCGTCGTCGAGTTGCCGGCGTCGCCGACCAGCCCGCCCCGGTTGCCGCCGCCGCCGGTCACCTCGCCGGTGGAATAGCTGGCGCTGATCCTGCCGTTGCCCGTCGCCCAGCCCACCAGGCCGCCCAGCGTAGAGTGGGAGGTGTTGGTGATCTCCACCCGGCCGGTGGCGTAGGAGGCGGTGACGCTGCCCCGGATCTCGCCGGCCAGGCCGCCCACGTTGCGCCCCGCGCTGGTGACCGCGCCCGTCGCGTAGGATCTGGAGACGGCGCCGGCGTTGTCGCCGACCAGGCCGCCAGTGCCCGGCCCCGTGCCGGTCTTGTCGACCGTCCCGGTCGCGTACGAAGCGGTGATGCTGCCCTGGTTCTGGCCGACCAGGCCGCCGACGCGGGTGCCGCTGCCGGTCACGTCCACGGCGGAGTGGCCGCCGGTGATGGCGCCGCCGGACTGCAGGACGCCCACCAGGGCGCCCACGTTGTCCCGGCCGGTCACGCTGCCCGTGGCGCTGACGTTGGCGACGGTCCCGGGGCTGACGCCCACCAGGGCGCCCACGTTGTCCCGGCCGGTCACATCCACAGCGTCGAGCACTGCGTTGCGCACCTCGCCGCCCGACTCGACGGTCGCGAACAGCCCGACGCGGTCGCTGGAGGCGCGGTTGATGAACAGGTTACTGATGGTGTGGCCGTTGCCCTCGAAGAGCGTATTGAAATTGGGGATGGGCGTCCAGCCGGTGCCGGAGGTCCAGGCCATGTTGACCGAGCCGGAGGCGTAGCTGCCGGCGTCGTCGAAGTCCAGGTCAGCGGCCAGCTCGTAGCCCTGGCAGACGGCGGCGGCGCAGCCCATGCCCGTCGGGGCGTTGGGGAAGGCGGCGGCGTGGCCGGAGTTGCTCGATATGCCGTTGCCATCCAGGTCCCAGCGGACGGCGTTCAACTGCTCCAGGTTGGACACCTCGATCAGGTTGTCGTCGTCGGTGTCGTAGTCCACGGTCACCGTCAGCGCCGGAGACAGGCCGTACACCCGGGATGCGGTGGAGGCTGGTTGTGTAAGGGCTTGGAGCGGCTGGACCGTGCCTGTAGAGGCCAGGCGGCCCACGGCCGGTGTTGTCGATCCCAGGCCCCGGCGGTTGGTCCCTCCTTCGACGAATTCGGTTCCGTCCGTGCCCGAGCCGGTCCAGACGAACACGACTCCCGTCACCGCCTCTCCCCTTTGATTCCGGGGCGCCGTGGAGTCCCAGCTGCCGTCGTAGAAGTCGGCGTAGTTGTCCGCCGCCTTGGCGCCGTTCAGCCAGTAGATGGGCTCGCCGGTCCCGCTGCCGGTGCCGGTGTTGGTCTTGGCGTTCACCGCCTGCGTTGCGTGCCTCGTTGAGGCCAGCGCCCGGAACTGGTCGCCGAAGCTCCGGATGGCGGCATGACCGCTGTTGGCGTTGGCCTGCACGTGGCTGTTGTAAACGCCGATGTCGCTGGACGACCCGTTGCGTTGGTTCGAACTGACGAACAGCAGGCGGAAGCTGTCGCCCGGCTGGAGACCGGAGGGCAGGAGCGGCCAGTCGGTGGGGATGTCCAGGGGGTCCGGCGTCGTCGCCTGCAC
>JAPPKQ010000422.1:0-1863 GCA_028819945.1 bacterium
CCGCCAGCGGGCAACTACATGGCCGCCACCGGGCAGGATCTCATGGCCGCCGACAGCCAATAGTCGGGATGTGGACTCCGTACGCAATCCCTACAGTCCCGGTGCCGGCGCCCCGCCGCCGGCGCTTGTCGGCCGCGGCGAGGAGATCGAGGAGTTCGACGTTGCCGTACAGCGGCTCGGGCTCGGGTGCCCGGCGCGAAGCGTGCTGATGACCGGGTTGCGAGGGGTGGGCAAGACCGTGCTGCTGCGGGAGTTCGGTCGGATCGCCGCTGGTCACGGGTGGATCCACCAGTCGCTCGAGGCCAGCGAGAAACTCGACTTCGTGGCGTCGGCGGCGACGCTGGCCCGCAAGGCCCTCCTGCGGCTCTCGGCCGGTCGGCGAGTCGCCGACCTCGTCGGGACGCTCGGTTCGTTCCAGCTGCGCTGGCAACCGGACAGCGGCGGCCTCACGCTCGGAATCGATGCGCTGTCGGGCCGACCGGACTCGGGCGACCTCGAGGAGGGTCTCGCCGACCTGTTCGGCGCCGGTTGCCCCTGATCACAGCGATACGAAACCCTTCCGTAGTTAGTAGACTTATGATTGTGGCTTTGAGGAGCGTGGAACAGGCGGCCGAGAAACTCGAGGTGACCTCTCGGCGCGTGCGGCAGATGCTTGCGGACGGAACACTCGAGGGACAGCGGGTGGGTGCTGTCTGGGTGATCGACGAGCGGGCGCTGTGGCTCGCCGCTCAGCGGCGACGTGCCGCGCACAGACCGTGGAACCCCTCGTCTGCGTGGGCGGTCCTAGCCTTGGCGGATGGTGCCGAACCCGGATGCACGCCCGCGCAGCGCTCGCGCGCCCGCCGGCGTCTGGCCGCTGGGTTGGCGAACCTCGTTGGGCCTCTCGCCTCCCGGGCGCACAGTCGATGGTTCTACGCGCACCCCTCGGTGGTCTCACGCTTGGCGGCGCGTCCGGGCATTGTCCGGACGGCGGCGAGCGCTTCGCCCGAATACCACCTCGGCCTCGTCGGCTCCTGGCCGCTGGAGGCCTACTTCCGACAGAGTGACCTCGAAGTGATCCTCGATGAGGAAGCGATGGAAGAGCGAACGGAACGGTTCAACTTGCTCCTGCGCGTCGTTGAGGATCGGATCTGGCCCTTCGGCCAAGGTTCCGAGGTAGCGCCTCGCCCGGTGGTGGCGGTCGACTTGTTGGAGTCCGACGACGAGCGTGCGCGCCGCGCCGGCGCCGAACTGTTGGGACGCCTGTGAGCGCCCTGCGGCTTGATCGCCCGCCGTTGCAGCTTCCCGATCTCCCCGGTTACGGCGACGAAATCTGGGGGACTCTCCTCGAACTCGCCGAAGCGAAGTCTCGTGACTGGACCTTGATCGGCGGGCAGATGGTCCTCCTGCACGCACTTGAACATGACGCCGAACCGACTCGCCTGTCCACAGACCTCGACATTCTCGTGAACGCCCGCGTTGTTGCCGGTGCCGTCAGAGACTTCGTGAGAACGCTGGAGTCGCTCGGCTTCAGCCTCGCTGGATCGTCACCCGAGGTCATTGCTCACCGCTACGAGCGGGGCAGGGCGAGCGTCGATGTGCTGGCTCCTGAAGGACTCGGTCGGCGGGCCGATCTGACGACCACACCACCAGGTCGGACGATCCAAGTCCCCGCAGGGACCCAGGCGCTGGCCCGCACCGAACTCCTACCGGTGGAGTTCGCCGGCACCAGCGGGTTCGTTCCCCGTCCCTCGTTGCTCGGCGCGATCATCTGCAAGGCCGCCGCTGTCTCGGTGGGGCGGGGCCCCCCCCCGGCCCGGCGTTTTGTAGCGGTGGTGTTGTGGCCCCGCACCCCACCCCCCGCGGGGGCCCCGCCGCAGGCCC
>JAPPKQ010000422.1:1873-2467 GCA_028819945.1 bacterium
GTGCTGTTGAGCCTCGTCACCGATCCAGCGGCGATGGCCCGGCGACTGACGCGCAAGGATCGCTCGCGCCTCCAGGGCGTGGTCGGAATGGCCGATCCTGACCACGAGGTCTGGTCGCACCTCGAGCCGTCGGTGGCGGACCGGGCGAGACTGGCAATGGTGTCGCTGGTCGGTGAACCGTCGCTCGATCAGGATTCGGCAGTGGAGGGATAGCACTTGCCGTCCGACGCGCCCAATCGGAAGCCCATCAGGTGTAGTCGGCGTATTTCTCCAGGTAGCGGATCGGGCGGCTGAGGGCGTCCTTGCGGAACGGGTCGCCCAGTTCCTTGGTGCACATGACCTCCAGGACGGTGGTGCGGCCGGCGTTCATCTGGGCGTCGATCGCCGCGGTGAGCGCCGGACCGACCTCGTCGAGGTCGCGGACCCGCATGCCGTTGGCGCCCATGGCCCGGGCGACCTCGGACCAGTCCTCGCCGCCGTCGAGTTCGCCGGCCACGAAGCGGCGGCCGTAGAAGTCCACCTGGTTCTTCTTCTCCGCTCCCCACTGGCGGTTGTGGAACACCACCGCGGTGACCGGGATGTTGTGGCGCACCG
>JAPPKQ010000318.1 GCA_028819945.1 bacterium
CCTGTCGAGCCGTCGCCGCCGGCCTATGAGGCGCCGCCACCGCCGCCACCGGTCGAGCCGCCGCCGGCCTACGAGGCCCCGTCGCCGCCTGTCGAGCCGTCGCCGCCGACCTATGAGGCGCCGCCACCGCCGCCGGCCTATGAGGCGCCGCCACCGCCGCCACCGGTCGAGCCGCGGCCGCCTTACCAGGACTCTCTCGCGCCCCATCAACCGCCCGGCACCCCGCCGTCCGGCTACGAACCGGTGCCGGGGATGCCCGGCACCGGGCCGGTCGGATTCCCCGAGTCGCTCGAATCCGAGGCGGACAGATTCCTGCCGGACTTCATGCCGTCGCTCACGGGCACGGCACCGTCCGGCGCGGTGCCCGTCGAGCATGCCGCGCCGGGTACGGCCACGAGGCGAATGTTCGCCGGCACCGCCGTCGGTGACGCCATGTTGCTGTGGCAGCTCGGGAGGCTGCGTCGCCGTCGTCCCAGGACCGTCGAGTCGGCGCCCGACCCCGTGGAGATGTCGCTCCAGCAGACCGCCCGCATGGACTCGCTTCGCCTCATCGAGGCGGCCATGCGTCAGCTCCGGGCCGTCACCGTCGCCCAGTTCAAACCCAGGCCCCGCGTCGTGTGCGTGCGGACCGGCGCCTACGGCCTCGAGGTCCTGCTCGATCAGCCCATCGATGTGCCCGAGGGTTGGCAGGCGGCCTCCGGCGGCTACGTGCTGGAACTGCGAAGGGACGTCAACCTCGAACATCTCGACGCGGCCGGCCGGGGCCCGTCACTGTGCCCCACCCTCGTTCCTGTGGGTGACACGGCCGAGGGCCCGCTGCTGCTGAACCTCGAGGAGATCGGTTGCCTGGCGGTCTCGGGACCGGCCGACGCGTCCGCCAGCCTCCTCGGTTCGGTCGTCGAGATGCTCGGCTCATCCCCGCTGGCCGGCAACGTCCGCATCATCGCCGTCGGCATCGACGCCCCCGGCGGTCCGGGCTGGGAACGCATCCACACCATCGGCTACGACTCGCCGCAACTCGAACATCTGCTGACGACGGCGCAATCCTCGACGCGTGCCGGGGGCGACGAATTCCCCCTCGACGTGCTCGTCGTCGGACCCGGCAACGACATTCTCTTCCAGCGAGCCGGTCAGGTCGCCACAAGTCCGGGATCGCGGCTCGTGCTCGCCGGGGCCATGTCGTCCCCGGCCGCCCGCTGGCCCTGGCGAATCCACGTGGACGCGCACGGCCGAGCCGTCGTCCACCCGATCGCCGTCAACATCACCGCAACCCAGGCAATGAGGCCCGAACTCGCTTATCTCCTCAGTGAGGCCGCCGAGGGCCCGCAGAGCCCGTTGGGGTCCTAATGGCATCTGGAATCGGAGACTCGCCGAACAGGCGCGCGCCCGCGTCGGCCCGCCCCGTTCGGTCTCGACGCAGGGGCGTCCTCTCGGCGGTCGCGAGCCTTGGTGTCGTCGGCGTCCTGGCGGCGGCCTGCGGGGCGGGAGGCGACTCGTCCGAGCCGGCGGCGCAGACCGGCATCGCCGTGACGGCGCCCGAGCCGGTCGCCGAGGCGAACGCCGCGGCCCTCGCCTCCCGGCCCGGCGAAGGGATCACGGCCGCCGGCGGCACCCTGGCGGCGGGAGAACCCTGCCCCGCGCCCGGCAGCGCCGGCGCCGCCGGGAGGGATACGGTGAAGATCGCCCTGGTCACTCCCGACGTGTTCGCTCTCGAGATCGTCGGCTTGGGAAATCTGGTCTTCGACGATCCCGGTCACATCATCGACGCCTACGTCAACACGGTCAACAGCTTCGGCGGAATCAACGGCCACTGCTTCGAGTTCCGCAACTACGTGTACGGCTTCAGCGACCCGGCTGGCGACATCGGGCGCATCTGCACGGAGCTGCCGCAGGAGCAACCGCTCGTCATGCTGGGACTGGGTCTGGAAGATGTCATCCTTGGGTGTACCACGGTTGCAGCGCAGGTCCCGACCATCGGCCTCTACGCCCAATTCCCCGAGGCGACGTTCGCCCAAGCGGGCGGACTGCTGAGAGTCGACCACGGCTCCGTCGAGTTCCTGGTCGAGAGCGGCATGGCGGGCGCCGCCGCGGCGGGAGTGCTCACGGCCGCCGACCGCGTCGCCCTGCTGCACCAGGCGGCTGAAGCCGAGGTCGAGGGCATGGCCGACGTCGAGGGTATGGAGATGGCCCACGACATGGGCGACGCGCAGATGTTCGGTGGTCACATGCATGACCCGAACGCGCCGGGGGTCGCGACCTTTGACGCGATGAGCCGACGCCTGGGGCTGCACGTGGCCGGATGGGCGGGCGTAATGGCGGAGTTCTCCGGGACGGGGGTTCTGGTCATCGAGCAGACGTTCCGCGACCTCGGGGGCGACATCTTCGATCCGGAGCAGGAATCCTTCGAGTCGGCGGCGCAACTGGACGCGCTGACCAGGAGGCAACAAATATGAAACTGGCGCTG
>JAPPKQ010000376.1 GCA_028819945.1 bacterium
GTGGTAGACCACCTCGGACTCGTACTGCGCGGTCACACCGGCCAGGTACTTGCGCTCGGCCTCGGGGATGCCCAGCTTCTCGTAGGTGTTCTTGATGGAGTCGGGAACGTCGTCCCACTCGCTGACCTGCTCCTCGGTGGGCTTGATGTAATAGAAGATGTTGTCGAAGTCGATGCCGCCGAGTTCGCCGCCCCAGGTGGGCAGCGGCCGGCGCTCGAAGCGGTTCAGCGACTTCATCCGGAAGTTCAGCATCCACTCCGGTTCCTTCTTCATGAAGGACATCTCGCGCACGATGTCGGCATCGAGGCCCCGGCGCGGCTTGAAGACGTAGTCCTCCTCGTCGCTCCATCCCAGGGCGTAGTTGCCAAGATCGACGCCGATGGTGCTGGCTTCGGTCATCGGGGCTCCCAGCTACTGGCGGATTTCGTGATCTCAGTCTATCGGCGCCGGGCGGCCGCGGTAAGGGGCGGCCGCGGTAAGGGGCGGAACCGGCGGGCGCGGCGCGGCGCCCGAGCGGTCAGTCCAGCCGCCGCAACTCGGCCTTGTAGCGGGGTCCGCGCCGCGCGTAACTGTCCGCTGCGTCGACGAGCATGTCGGGATCGGCGGCGTCGGGGCGGATCCGCGCCGGCACACCGACGGCCACCGCGGCGGGCGGTATCTCGGTGCCGTCGAGCACCACCGCACCGGCACCCACCAGCGCCCCCTCACCCACGACAACGCTGTGACGGATCACCGAACCGACCCCTGCGAGGGATCCGTCGCGCATCGTGCAGGCCTCCAGGTGGGCCAGATGTCCGACGGTGCAGTCGTCGCCGATCACCGTCGGCGACACGGGGGCGGTGTGGATGACGGCACAGTCCTGGATCGAGCTGCGCTCGCCCACGATGATCGCCCCGTCGTCGCCGCGCAGCACCGCCTGCGGCCACACCGTCGAGCCGGCCCCGATGGTGACGTCGCCGATGATGGTGGCCTCGGGGTGGACGTAGGCGTCGGGGTGGATGGTCGGCACCAGGTCGCCGAGGGCGTAGACGGCCATGGGATCCTCCTGGACGTGGGTGGGACGCGGATGGCTGGCTATGAGTATGGGGCGGCAGGCGGCGTCGCGGACCCGGGCCGGGCCGGCACCGGACTCAGTCCGCCGATGGTGCGACCGCGCCGTAGCCGCCCTTGAAGAAGATGAGCGGCCCGGTCTCGGGGCGGCTGACGCCCAGGTCCGCAACCCGACCGAGAACGATCCAATGATCCCCGCCCTCGTGCACCGTCTCGATGGTGCAGTCGATCCAGGCCAGGCAGCCGTCGATGACGGGCGAGCCCGTGGCACGGGTGCTCCAGGCCACACCGGCGAACTTGTCGGGATCGCGCCCGGCGAACAGCGAGCTGAGGGCGGCCTGATCGTCGGCCAGGACGTTGACGCAGAAGCTGCCGCTCGCCTCGATGACGGGCCAGCTGTTGGACGACTTGCCGGGGCAGAACATCACCAGCGGCGGATCCAGGGAGACCGAGCCGAACGACCCGATGGCGAGACCGACGGGGCTGCCGTTCTCGACGCCGGTCACCACCGTGACGCCGGTGGGATAGTGCCCGAGGACGCGCCGGAATTCCGTGGCGTCGAAGGGTGTCACCGGATCGAGCGCGAATCGGACCCGCTAGGCCGCTTCGGCTCCGGCGGCCGCGGCGCCGGCCCCATCGGCCGAACCCCCCGACCGGGCGATCATAAGGCCACCCACCACCGCCAGGATGGGCCCCGCCCCCGACAGCCCGGCGCCCCACAGGCTGCCCGCGACGGCGCCCGTCGCCAGCACGACGATGGCGATGCCTGCCACGCGGACGTGCATTGCCATTTTCGCCTGCATTCCCGCCGAGTTAGAGGGCGACAGCAGGCCGAGCAGGAGCAGCAGCACGAGCACGCCGAGAATCAGCACCGGATAGCCGGTTGCGATGTCGCTGTCGAGGCCCCCGACGACGAAATCCTCGCCGAACATTCCCCCGGCACTGGAGGCGAACATTCCCGCGGCACTCGCGGCCCAGTCCATCCAGAACGAAGCGATGATCGCCAGACCGGCACCGAGCGCCGCCATCACGTTGTGGGTGACCTGCCGGCCCGGGCGCCGGGCGGGATCCATCATCGCGAAGGCGATCCCTGTGAACGCCACGAACGAGCCGATCATCGCCACCCACGCTCCCGCACCCATGACAGTGCCATCCAACTCGTCGAAGAGCACGATCACCGTGATGAGCGACGCAAGGAAGGCCCCGAGGGCGACACCGTTGGCCGTGTCGATCCGCAGCCGACCCGAGAGCAGGGCGAGCCCGACCAGAAAGACGACGAGGCCCACACCTCCCCCGCCCGCCCCGATCCCGGCGAAGTTCGGGAACGCATCGGGGGCGACGTTGATCAAGCTCAGCAGGCCCGCAAGCACCATGGCGGCGGCCCCCAGGAGGCCCAGCAGCCGGTAGA
>JAPPKQ010000359.1:0-322 GCA_028819945.1 bacterium
CACCTACGCGGCCTCGGCGCAGCACCCCGCGCTGCTCGGGGTGAGCCTGTCCGGCGCCGCCGGGTCGGCCCACCTGCAGGTCACCCTGCTCAACCAGGGCGCGTCGAAGGTCAGCTACGTCGCCAGAGACCCCTACGGCGGCGCCGTGACCCGCACCGTGACCATCACGGTCACCGCCAAGACGAGCCGCAGCATCGCCGAGAACGCCGCCGCCGGCACGGCCGTCGGGTCGCCGGTGACGGGGACGCCGTACGACGACGGCGACGATCAGACCGACGACGCGCTGACCTACACCCTGCAGGGCAAGGCGGCGGACTCGGGG
>JAPPKQ010000359.1:332-2458 GCA_028819945.1 bacterium
GTTCGTCATCGATTCGTCCAGCGGCCAGATCAGCGTGGCGGAGGGCGCGACGCTGGACTACGAGGCGGCCGACGGCGCCTACCGGGAGACGGAAACCCACAACGGCGAGGTGATCGCCAAGTTCTACCGGGGCGAGGTGCACTACACGGTCGATGGGCACGCCGCGGTCATCAACGTGAACATCAAGGTGACGGACCTCGAAGCGGGGCAGCCCGGCACGCCCGGGGTGACACGCACTCCGTCGAGCGTGCCGATGAACCCGGCCCTGGACGTGAGCTGGACGGCCGCGGCGGCCAACGGCACGACCCTGAGCGGCTACGAGGCGCAGTACCGCGTGAAGGCCGCCCAGGGCGAGGAGCCCGCGGCGTGGACGGCCTACACCGGCACGATCTCGGCGACGGCGACCGGCGTCACCCTGCCGGACCTGGAGGCCGGCGCGACCTACGAGGTGCAGGTGCGGGCGGTGACCAGCGACGAGGGGCCCGGCCCCTGGTCGGGGACCGGCTCCGGGCGGGCCAACCGCCCGCCGAAGCGCACGGCCCTGGGCACGCTCAATCCATCCTGGCTGCTCGAGTGGGGCGGGGACGACTCGGTCCGCACGATCAGCGGCAACTTCGCGGACGACGACGGCGACACGCTGACCTATGCGGCCTCGGCGGCGTATCCCGGCGTGTTCCGGGTCGGCATCGAGGGCGCCAGCTCCGATCAGATGCGGGTCCACGTCCTCAACCCGGCCACGGCGCGGGTCACCTACGGCGCGCACGACGGGTTCGGCGGCTACGTCTCCGAGTTCGTGGACGTGAGCGGCTTCGCGAACCTGACCATGAGCGTCGCCGAGAACTCCGGTGCCGGCACGGCGGTCGGGGATGCGGTGACGGGGACGCCGTACGACGACGGGAACGATGAGACCGACGATGCCCTGACCTACTCGCTGACGGGCGACGCGGCGGCGGCCTTCGTCATCGACTCAGCGAGCGGGCAGATCAGCGTCAAGCAGGGCGCGACCATCGACTACGAGACCAAGACTTCCTACACGGGCCGGGTGAACTGGACCGTGCAGGGTCAGGCCGCCTACGTCGACCTCACGATCAACGTTCTCAACATGCCGCTGCTGAAGAACCTCCAGGTCACCCGCACCCGCTACGACGCGCCGGTCGAGAAGCCGTCCCTGGACATCAGCTGGACGGCCCTGATCGGCCCCCGCGGCTCCATCACCCAGTACAAGTACGAGTACCGCAAGAAGGGCGACGCCAACTGGACCAGCCGCACGGTGACGGCCCCGAAGGCCGGGCTCACCCTGACCGGTCTGGAGCCGGGGGCGATCTACCAGGTGCGGATGCAGGCCCTGGCCGGAACCGAGGCCGGCGCCTGGACCGCCATCGCGGAAGCCCGGGCCAACCGGCCGCCCACCGGAACCTCCCTGCAACTCGCCGACGGCAGTTTCGGCGTGGGGGTCTTTGTGAGGCCCACAAGCCCCATCGCAGACTTTTTCGCCGACGCGGATGACGACACGCTGACGTTCTCGACTTCTTCGAACTATCGCGGCGTGGCCTACTCCTACATCGGGATTGATCCCGACGTCGAGGGCAATCCCGTCAAGCTGTGGGCGCGGGCCATCAACCCCAGCACCGCGACGATCACCTACGGAGCGAGCGATGCGTACGGTGGGTACGCCTCCAAGACCTGGAAGATCACGGGCGTCGCCAACCCGGTCCGAAGCGTGCCCGAGAACTCCCCGGCCGGGACGGCGGTGGGGGCTCCCGTCGTGGGGTCGTCCTGGGAAGGCCGGCAGGTGACGTTCACCTACTCGCTGCACGGCGAGGCGCTGGACTTCTTCGTCATCGATTCGGCCACCGGCCAGATCAGCGTGCGGCAGAACAGCCCCATGGACTACGAGACGAAGAGTTCCTACACGGGGCAGGTGAAATGGACCGTGCAGGGCCAGCAGGCCGTCGCGAACCTCACCATCAACGTGATCGACCTCGAGGCCGGCAAGCCCGACGCGCCGACGGTGACGCGCACCCGGTTCAGCGAGCAATCGCCCCCGGCCTTGGACGTGGCCTGGACCGCGCCCGACGCCAACGGCACCACCATCGACGGCTACAAAGTCCAGTACCGCAAGCAGG
>JAPPKQ010000141.1 GCA_028819945.1 bacterium
AGGCCGGCAGATTGAGACTGTTCAGGTGCTCGGTCACAACCTGATTTGCGCCGGCCAAACCGGCAGCGGCGCCGGCGACCGCCATCGTCGCCCGCACGATCCCGCGACCGTCGATGGCGGCCTGGCGGGCGAGGCGCCGGTTCTCGCCGAACATTCTCAGCCGGTAGCCGGCAGGGGTGCGGTTGAACACAGCTAATGCGGCAGCCGCGGCAAGCGTCAGGACGATCCCGGCATTGGCGCGTGTGCCTCCGATGATCACCGGGAGGTGGCTGTGGACATCGATGGGGTCGCTCTGGGCGATGTTGGCGCCGACCGGCTGCAGCGGCTCGCTGAGCAGGTAGCCCAGCAACGACGCCGCCACGAAGTTCAGGGCCAGAGTCGAGATGATCTCGTTGGCCCCCCAGCGCACGTAAAGCTCGGCCGCAAGAGCGCTCCAGAGGGCGCCGCCGGCCGCTGCCGCCGCCAAAGCCACCACGATGGTGAGCCCGCCCGGTGACGGAAGGTGGATCGCGATCATGGCGGCCGCTAGAGCCCCCACGCCCATCTGACCAGGCGACCCGACGTTGAACAGGCCGGCCCGCAACCCCGGCGCCAGACCCGCAGCCACCATGGCCATCGGGGCGAAGCGCAACAGCGTCTCGCCGAGGGCGGCAGGGGAGCCGAGCGAACCGTCGGCGAGCTGGCGCCAGGCAGCGAGCGGGCCCGCTCCGCCGACGACTGCCAGCAGACCGGTGCCCGCGAAGAACGCAGCCGCCAGCGCCACGACCAGAGCGGCCCGGCGCACCGAACCGGGCGCCCGCGCGGCGAGCACCCCCGCCGGCGCCCTCAGGCACGTTCTCACCGCGCGCGGAGCCTACGCCGCGGCTCGCGGCGGAGGGTGGGGCGATCCCCCAGCTTCGCGCCGGCCTGCGCCGCCGATGAGCTGACCGATCTCGGCGGCGGAAGTGGCGGCGGGATCGAACGAGCCGATGATCGATCCCTCGAACAGCACGTCGATCCGCCCGCAGAGCTCGAACAGCTCGTCGAGTTCGGGGCTGATGAGCACGACGGCCGCCCCCTCGTCGGCAGCCCGGGCCAGGCGACTTCGGACCTCGCCGGCTGCGGCGACGTCGAGACCGGCGCACGGGTTGTGCGCCACCACCAGAGTGGGCGAGCGGCCCAACTCGCGGGCTAACACGACGCGCTGCTGGTTTCCGCCCGACAGCGTCGCCACTTGCCGCTCGAGGTCGTCGTCGAGGCCGTAGCCCTCCAGCGCCGCCGCGGCCGCCGCGGTGGTGCGCCGGAGAGACAGGAGCCCGCGCTCAGTGAGATCGCGGTGGCGGTGAAGGATCAGATTGTCGCGCAACGAGAAGTCCGCGGCGACGCCGTCTCGGTGGCGATCCTCGGGGATGTAGGCCGCCTCCCGAGGCCGCGGGTCCACCGAACCGGCTGTCGGCTCGGCGAGTCCCGCCAGCACCTCCGCGAGTAGCGCCTGACCGCTACCGATCATGCCGGCGACCCCTACCACCTCATGGGGACGCACAGCCAGCGAGCAGTCGCGCAGCCCGCCGTGCTCGGCGCCGGCAGCGACGCGGTGCAGTTCCACCACGGGGCGAGCGCTGTGGCGGTCTCGGGAAGCCGGCTTGGCCAGCGGCGCCGTGCGAGGCCCGTCACCGATCATCGCCTCGGCCAGATCGGCCTCGCCGACGGACCCGGTGAGGCTCACGGCGACCCGGCCCGCGCGCAGCACTGTCACGGTGTCGGCCAGGGTGGCCACCTCGCGGAGCTTGTGGCTGACGTAGGCGATGGCGCATCCGCCGTCGCGCATGCGGCGCAGCGCCTCGAAGAACACTTCCGCGTCGGCGGCGCCCAGCAGCGACGTCGGCTCGTCGAGAATGAGCACTCGACAGCCGCGCGCGGTGGCCATGGCCAGTTCCAGCCGCTGACGTTCGCCGAACGCCAGGTCTCGCAGCCTGGCGTGGGGATCCAGCCGGAAGCCGAGCGCTGCGGCGGCTTGACTCAGGCCCGAAGCAGCCG
Organism: bacterium; assembly: GCA_028819945.1. GTDB lineage: Bacteria > Actinomycetota > Acidimicrobiia > Acidimicrobiales > CATQHL01 > VXNF01. Next base: position 2,017 of record JAPPKQ010000141.1, read on the forward strand.
CAGTCCTGTCCGCCAGCAGCTTGCGACGCCCGGCGGCTGCCGGACGGTGGCCCCGGTCCAGCAGCAGGTTCTCGACCGCCGACATCTCGGTGATCTGAGCGAAGTGCTGGGGTACCAGCGCCACGCCCGCAGCGATGCCGTCACGGCGGCCGCGCAGTTCCCGTGCCACGCCGTCGAAGCTGAGCGTGCCCGAATCGGGGTGCAGCAGCCCGGCGATGATGCGCATGAGGGTGGTCTTGCCGGCACCGTTGTGACCGAGCACGGCGTGGATGCTCCCGGCTCTCAGGTCGATGCTCACCCCCGCAAGGGCGACGACGTCGCCGAACCGCTTGGAGACCTCGCTCGCCCGCGCTACCGGTGCCCGGGAGGCACCCGACGCGACGCGACTGTGCACAGACCGCCCCTACGGGCAGCAGGGATGTGCCTGGCTCGGCGGTAGGT
>JAPPKQ010000150.1 GCA_028819945.1 bacterium
CATCGAGCGACGGCGAATGGTCGAACCCGGCGGCTTCTCGCTGCTCGGCTACCTCCTGGAGTCGGCTTCGGACCGGATCGGCGCCCTCGACATTCAACGCTCAGCGACCAGCTACGAACCCCGCGCCGGCGAGGCCGCCAGCATCGGGGAACTCGCCGAGGCGACCGAACGCGTCGAGCGCGGCGAGGCACTCTCTGAGCCGCTGCAGCGGACTCTCCTGCACGGCACCTCAGCCGGCGGCGCGCGGCCGAAGATGCTGCTCAGCGACGGCGACCGCCACTGGCTCGCCAAGTTCCCGTCGGTGACCGACTCGGCGCCGATCACCCAAGCCGAGCACGTCGCCATGGACCTGGCCGCCCGCGCCGGTCTCGACGCACCGTCCGTGGAACTACGCCGTGCCACCGGAAAGCCGGTGCTGCTCGTTGAACGATTCGACCGCCCCGCCGCCGGCGGGCGGCGCATGATGGTGTCCGGCCTCACAATCCTCGGACTGCACGACGCCGACGGGATCGCCGGGCGCTACGGCACCTACCCCGCCCTCGCGACACAGATCCGGCACCGTTTCGCTGAACCGAAGAGAACACTGCGTGAGCTGTTCGCCCGCATCAGCTTCAACATCCTCGTCGGCAACACCGACGATCACCCGCGCAACCATGCTGCGTTCTGGGACGGCACCACGCTGAGCCTGACGCCGGTCTACGACGTGTGCCCGCAGCCTCGCGTCGGCCAAGAGGCCAAGCAGGCGATGGCGTACGGGCCCTCAGGAGAGCGGCTCAGCCAGCTAAGCGGCTGCCTCGATCACGCTGGCATCTACCACCTGTCACGCAGTGAAGCCACGAGCATCATCGACCACCAAATCGACGTGATCCGTAGCGAATGGCCCGTCGCCTGTGACCGCGCCGAACTCACCGCCGTCGAGCGCTCCCAGCGCTGGGGAAGCGAATTCCTGAATCCCTTCGCGCTGTACGGATACCACCAGCAGGTGCATCTCGCGCCACGACCGCCCCATCCCGCCTCACCCTCACAGTCCCCGTTGCCATGACTCCATTCTCGCTTCCAAGTTCAGGGGCCTCCAACAAACCCAGTGCGATTCAACACGCCCCGGAGGGTCGCACGGCTGAGCTCCGGCGATGGCAGCAACCGCGCAACCGCCGCGCCCGACGCGGCCCACGGAGGGCGACGGCAGCGCTAATATGCCGGAGCGGCGGCGACACGCCGGGACCGGGCCGGGACCGCTCGGCTCGCCCTCACGGGTGCCCGACGCCGATGGCCCCTCGACCGTCCCACCCGACCGAAGGAGAACCATGAACAGGCCCAAACTCGCGCTGGTTGGTCTCGCGATCGTCTCTTCCATTGGCCTCTTGGCCGCATCCTGCGCCGACACCGAGACCGCCGACGCCGCTTCGGCCGCCGCATCCGCGGCATCACAGGCCGCCGACGCGGCGATGGGCATGGCCGACGCGGCGGCTTCAGACGCCGGTGAGGCGCTCGCCGGACTCGGTGCAACCGCCGCCGACGCCGCTGCGGCCACCGCTGATGCGGCGGCTGCCGGAGCCGACGCCGCAGCTGCCCGAGCCGAGGCAGCCGCGGCAACTGCTGCCGCCACGGCGGCCTTGGCAGCAGCCGAGGCATCTCAGGCAGCCGCCGACCTAGCACAGGCCACTGCCGAAGGCAATCAGGAGGCGGTCGAGGCGGCCGAGGAGGCTCTCGCCGCCGCGCAAGCGGCCGCCGACGCAGCATCCGCTGACGCCGCCGCCGCCCAATCCGAGGCCGACGCGGCGCGCGAGCAGGCCGCTGCCGCCCAAGCCGAAGCCGCACAGGCACGAGCCGAGGCGGAGGCCGCCCAAGCCGAAGCGCAGGCCGCGCAGGCTGAGGCGGAGGCTGCGCAGGCCGAAGCAGCAGCCGCCCAGTCGGAGGTGGCCGAGGCGCAGGCGACCATCGAGGGGCTCATGCGCGATGCCATGATCGCCTCACTCGACATGAACGGCGACGGCGATGTGCTCTTCGGCGTGGCCACCGCCGGGCCGCGCGACGACGGTGCCTACTACCAGGCCCTCGTGGAGACCGTCGAGGAGTTCGCCTCCGGCAACGGGTTCTCCGCCCCGATCATCGTCGACAACATCCAGCCGGCCGACGCCGCCACCGAACTCCGCAACCTGGCCGAACAGAACGTGGACGTCCTCGCAGTCGGCGCCGGCGAGATCGCCGAGCCGCTCGCCACCCTGACCGAGGAGTACCCGGAGATCTTCTGGTACTGCAACTGCGGCGCGGGCTACCAGGAACTTCCGGGGCTCGCTCAGTCCCAGGACGACGGCGCGCAGATCGGCTACAGCGCCGGGTACGCCACGGGCCTCCTGTTGCGCGACAGCGGCGGCGACACCGCCCACTTCATCGGCTGCTGCGACCTGCCCTTCGAGAAGGAGTCCTACCTGACCTTCGAGATGGGGTTGAAGG
>JAPPKQ010000360.1 GCA_028819945.1 bacterium
TGTGGGCGCCCAGCCTCCAATCCATCAGGATTCGGACCGGGCAGCCACAAGGGCTGCCCCTACAGGTGGGCATGTTGCTTTGGGCGATGTCGTTGGCGCCTACAAGTCACTCGTAACCGTGGAATACATCCGCGGCGTCAAGGAACTCGGCTGGCCGCCTTTCGACCGGCGTTTGTGGCAGCGGAGGTACTACGAGCACGTTGTTCGGAATGAGAATTCACTCAATCACCTCCGTGGGTATGTCCAGGACAACCCTGCTCGCTGGGCGCTTGACCGCGAGAATCCGCTGGCCCAAAGGCCAGAGGATCCATGACTCTCCATCCACCCAACGCCCCCCTCCCCGCCCTCCTGGTCCTGGGCTCGAACATGGGCGACCGGCTGGGGCATCTGCGGGGCGCGGTGGCGGGGTTGGGAATGGTTGGACGCGTCGACGCCGTGTCGCCGGTGTATGAGTCGCCTCCGGCCGGGCACGTGCACCAGGGACCGTTTCTGAACCTGGCGCTGCGGCTCACGACCGCGCTGGGGCCGGTGCGGCTCCTGATGTGGGGCAAGGGCCTCGAATTTGCGGCCGGACGCCGGCCGGGCATTCCCTACGGCCCGCGCCCGCTGGACGTGGATATCGTGAGCTTGGGCACGCTGGAGATCGCGAACGGCCGCGTGTCCATTCCGCACCCCCGCGTCGCCGAGCGGCCGTTCATGGTCGCTCCCCTTGCCGACGTTGCTCCGAGTGAGACGCTTGCGGGCCACGAGGCGACGCTGGCCGCGCTCGACCGCCGGCTCGGCCGCGAGGACCTCACGCCGGTAGCGGGTCCGGACGCCGTCTGGCCCGGGCGGCGGGTTTCCTCGGAAGCCTCTGGTTGAGTCCCTTCCCCCTTGAAGGAGACCCTCGAATAGAAAGGTAGGGGCGACGCATGCGTCGCCCCTGCGCACCGGTCGACGAGTTGAACTGCCGCTGGATTCCCGCCTTCGCGGGACTGACGGAGAGGTTACGCAAAGGCCACATTCGGCCTGTGAAATAATCCGCCGCCCCCGCACCTCCCGAAAGCCGCCTCGCATTCGCACGGAACCAGACCTCCCGGCCGCGCGACGCCGCGTGATCGATGCCATTCATCGCGCGCGGCGTCCGTTGGTGCTGTCGCACCGCGATTCGGACGCCGACAGCCTGGGCTCCGGGCTGGCGCTCGGCGGCGCCTTTGCCCAGCTTGGCGTGGAGCCGGTGCTTGCCGTCCACCGGCCGGACCGCATCGCCCCGCCCTTGAACGAGCTTCCGGGCGCGAGCGCCGTCGTTCCTCTCAGCCCTTATCTGGTCACGGCGGATCACGACGTGATCTTCGTCGTCGATACCGCCAGCCCCGCGCTCCTGGGCGGCGAGCCAACCACGCGTGACGCGCTCTTGAGCAGCCGGCCCGTCGTCAACATCGACCACCACGCCTCCAACCAGCACTACGGCGCCGTCAACTACGTGGAGACCGCCGCCGCGGCAACGGCCGAGGTCTTGTGGGGACTGCTGACGGAGGCCCGCATCCCGCTGACGGCCGACATGGCGACCAATCTGCAAGCGGGCCTGGTCGGCGACACGCTCGGATTCCAGATCGCCGACACCTCGCCTCGGACCCTGCGGGCAGCGGCCGGCTTGCTGGAAGCCGGCGGCGCGACGCACGGCCTCCCGCGGCGCGTGCTCAACGCGCGCACCATCGCCGCCACGCGCCTTTACGGCGCGGCCCTGGCGGCGGTGCAGACCACGGCCGACGGTCGGATCGTGTGGACCTGCGTCACCCAGGCCATGGCGGCCTCGGTGGACGCCAGCGTGCACTACTCGCACGGACTGCCCAATGCCCTGCAGGAAGTCGTAGGCGCGGAGATCGCCGCGGTGTTCTATGAGCTCGATCCGGAACGGACCCGCGCCAGCCTGCGATCCACCGGGCGCCCGATCCGCGAAGTCGCCGAGGAGTACGGCGGAGGCGGCCACCAGCTCGCCGCCGGACTCACGATTCAGCAGCCGATCGAGGCCGCTCAACGGCTGGTGATTGACCGTCTCCAGGACCTGCTCGGGGCCTGAACGCCTGCATCTGAGCACCGATGGCGATTGCTAGACTCAGCGGGCGCGCGGTAATGCGACCCGCGCCATTCCCTGTCCCGTAGTCCGTCCACACGACTCGGTGGGCGGGGGCACGGCCTAGAGGCGAGGTCGATGCGCAAACGGCTCTCCCGGCTGGCGCCGATCATCATCTTGGGCGTCACGGCATGGCTGCTCGCCGCGTGCGGTGACTCCGAGGTCGTCGCCGAGCCCGCGCCGGAGACCCCAACACCGACCGTTGTCGCGGTCACGGTGCCCCCGACCGTGCCGCCCACGCCCCCTCCAACGCCCGAGTCCCAGCAAACACCGACCCGCCAAACGCCAACCGCGTCGCCGCAGAATCGCACCGCCACGCCGCTGCCCACCGCGCCCGTCA
>JAPPKQ010000306.1 GCA_028819945.1 bacterium
GCACCCGGGCATCGGCGCGCAGTTGAGCCTGGACGGCGGCATGAGCTGGCAGGCCACCCGCATCGACACGCCCTTCTACGCCAACGGCGCCACGGTCGAGGTCGAGCCGGACGTGGTGCTCTACGTCTACGACGGCAAGTACTCCGACGCCCGCGTGCGCGCGCAGCGTCTGCGCGTCACGCCCGAGGGGCTGGAGCCGGCGGACGCCTAAAGCCGAACGACGACCCCATCCGCCGCCGAGCGATACGCCGCGTCGATCACCCGCTGGACTTCCAGTCCCACCTCGCCAGTCAGCACCTGGCTGTCCGGGTGAGCGACTCCTGAGGTGAAATCTTCGATCAGCGGCAGGTCGTGCAACTCCGGCGTCGGATAGCTCTCCCGTCGCCGCCGGCCGTTCTGCGTCACGAAGCACTCGTCGCCGCGCGCGTAGGGCACGTTGATATAGCCCTTGGCGCACCACGCCTCGTAGTCCCCCCGCGCCGGATCGATGCCCCAGATCGACGACAGGGTGGCCTGCACGCCGGACTCGTAATTCACGATTAGCGAGAGCACGTCTTCCACGTCGCCGGCGACGCGCCGCCGGTCGCTGAAGGCCGCCACCTGTCGCGCGGGACCCGCCAAAGAGGTAAAGGTCTGCAAACGGTGGCTGCCCAGGTCCATCAGCGGTCCGCCGCCCCCCACCGCGCGGATGAGCCGCCAGGCCTTGGGATCGTCCAGCGGCGGGTTGTACGAGGACGACGCGTTGCCGTGCAGCGCCGTCAGCTCGCCCAATTCGCCCGAGGCCACCAGGTCGCGCACAAAGGCGTTGACTGGAATGAACTGGTGGTAGTAGGCCACGCCCAGCCGCACGCCGCGTTGCTCGGCACGTTCCACCATGGCCTCGGCCTCGGCGGCAGTGGCTGCCATGGGTTTCTCGACCAAGACGTGCAGGCCGCGGTCCAGCGCCGCCAGCGTTTGCGCGGCGTGCAGATGCACCGGCGTCGCCACGTAGACCGCATCGAGCGGCGACTGCCGCAGCATCGCGCCGTAGTCGGTGAACGCCTGCGGCACGTCGAATGCCTGCCGGTGGAATTCCAGCGCAACCGGATCGCGGCGGCAGATCGCCACAAGCTCGCTGGCGGCGTGGGCGCGAATGGCCGGGGCCACCGCCTTCGCCGCAATGTCGCCGAAACCAACGATGCCCCAGCGCAGCATCAGTCGCACCGACCCGGGATGTGCCCCGTGCCCGATCTTGTCACTCCGGGCGCCCTGCCTCTGTCATTTGTATGTTGGCGACAGCCTCATCACGTGGCCGGGTGATGAGGTGGGCGCGAGGGGCGCGTCGACTGTCATTTGGCGCGCCAGGGGGACCTGGCGGCGCCGCCTCGGAGTAGGACACCCCTCGCGCCGCGGTGTCGCTCCGAACAGATACACGGGCGCTGCGGCCCGCATAGGCAAGTGTGGAGGACCCCATCAGCATACGCGCCAGGGAGGGATCGATGGACCGAGTCGCGGGGATCGATGTGGGCAAGGCGAGCCTGGACGTGTCGCTGGCGGGCGGGCCGGTGCGGCCGTTTGCGAACACGGCGGCGGGGCGGCGCTCGTTGCGGCAGTGGCTGGGCGAGCAGGGCGTCACCCTGGCGGTCTGCGAGCCCACGGGCGGGTACGAGCGGCCGCTGGTCGGCGAGTTGCAGGCGGTGGGGCTGCCGGTGGTGCTGGCGCATCCCCCGCGGGTGCGGGCGTTTGCGCGGGTGTGCGGCACGGAGGCGAAGACGGACCTGCTCGACGCCCAAGTGCTGGCGCGCTTTGGCGTGGCCGTGCCGGTCGTCGCGACGCCGCCCCCGGACCCGGCGCGGGTCGCCCTGCGCGACCTGGTGAGTCGCCGCCGCCAACTGGTGGAGACGCGCACGGAGGAGAAGAATCGCCAGGACAAAGGCCAGACGCCGGCGGTGGCCCAGTCGACGCGCCGGCACCTCGCCTGGCTGGAGCGCGAGATCGCGCGGCTGGACGCCGCGATCCAGCAGACGGTGGCCGACAGCCCGGAGTTGGCGCGCCGCACGCAGCTCTATCGCAGCGTGCGGGGGGTGGGCGAGGTGACGGCCACGATCCTCACCGCCTATCTGCCCGAGTTGGGGCAGGTCTCCGGGAAAGCCGTCACGGCCCTCGTCGGCCTCGCGCCGTGGGCGCACGACAGTGGGCGCCAGCGGGGCTATCGCGCCATTCGGGGTGGGCGCGGCACGGTGCGCGGCGCGCTGTACCTGGCGGCCATGGTCGCCATCCGCCACCCGGGCGAGCTGCAGCGGTTCTATCAGGGCCTGCGGCAGCGCGGCAAGCGGGGCAAGGTGGCGCTGGTCGCCGTGATGCGCAAGCTCCTGCTGCACCTCCACGCCGTGGCCCGCCGGGGCACCCCCTGGATCGAGGAGCTCGCCCCTGCCCCCAAAAACCCTTGACGTCCGAACACAGATACTCCG
>JAPPKQ010000041.1:0-11323 GCA_028819945.1 bacterium
CAGGATCACCGTCGGCGAGCCGACGTTCTCGGTGGCGGCCTTGTAGGCGGCGTAGAGCTTCTTGTAGTCGTGGCCGCCGCGGGGCAGGTTGGCGAGGTCCTCGTCGCCGTAGTCGGCCACCATGGCGCGCAGGCGCGGGTCGGGGCCGAAGAAGTGCTCGCGGATGTAGCCGCCCGACTCGGTGGCGTAGCGCTGGTACTCGCCGTCCACGGTGGAGTTCATCTTGTTCAGCAGCAGCCCGTGGTCGTCCCGCTTCAGCAGGTCGTCCCAGCGGGATCCCCAGATCACCTTGATGACGTTCCAGCCGGCGCCGCGGAACAGGCCCTCGAGTTCCTGGATGATCTGGCTGTTGCCCCGCACCGGCCCGTCGAGGCGCTGCAGGTTGCAGTTCACCACCCAGATGAGGTTGTCCAGCTCCGATCGCCCGGCCAGGGAGATGGCTCCGAGCGTCTCGGGCTCGTCCATCTCGCCGTCGCCCACGAAGCACCAGATGCGCGAGTGGCTGGTGTCCTCGATGTGCCGGTGGTGCAGGTAGCGGTTGAAGCGGGCGTGGTAGATGGAGTTGATCGGGCCGAGTCCCATGGACACGGTGGGGTACTCCCAGAAGTCGGGCATGAGCCGGGGGTGCGGGTAGCTGGACACCCCCCGCCCGCCGATCTCCATGCGGAAGTTGTCGAGGTGCTCGGTGCCGAGGCGCCCCTCCAGGAAGGCGCGGGCGTAGATGCCCGGGGCGGCGTGGCCCTGGAAGTACACACCGTCGCCCGACAGACCGTCGTCCTTGCCCCGGAAGAACCAGTTGAAGCCCACGTCGTACAACGAGGCCGAGGAGGCGAAGGTGGAGAGGTGCCCGCCGATGCCGTCGGCTGCCTTGTTGGCCCGGATCACCATGACCGCGGCGTTCCAGCGGATGTAACGGCGGATCAGCTTCTCGAGGTGCTCGTCGCCGGGGAAGAAGGGCTGGCTGTCGGCGGGGATTGTGTTGACGTACGGCGTCGTGACGGTGGCGGGGATGCCCACGTCGAGCTGCTGGGCCCGCTCCAGCATCCGGGCCACCACCAGCCGGGCTCGCTCCTTGCCGCGTTCGTGGACCAGGGCGTCGAAGGAGTCGATCCACTCGCCGGTCTCGGTGGGATCGGTGTCGGGCAACTGGTGGCTGAAGTGGCCGCGCATCGGGGTCCATTCTCGCACGGTCGCAGCAAGTTTCGGCCAAGTCCGCCGGCGCCGATTCTGCCGCCGTCCGGGTGGTCGAAGCGCCCGCGGGGATGCAGCGCGCGCGAGGATGAGCGCCGTGACGGACTCACGGGGTTGTTTCCCTCAACTCACGGTTGTGTACACCGACGGGGCCTGCCGGGGGAACCCGGGTCCGGGAGGCTGGGGCTGGGTGGTGCCCGACGGCCCGTGGGCAGCGGGGTTCGCTGCGAACACGACCAACAACCGCATGGAACTGCAGGCCGTGCTGGAGGCGCTGGCGGCGCTGGAGGGCCACGACCCGCTGGAGGTGGTGAGCGACTCCGGCTACATCGTCAACTGTTTCGAGCAGCGCTGGTGGCAGGGATGGCAGCGCCGCAACTGGCGCAACTCGAAGAAGGAGCCGGTGAAGAACCGGGACCTGTGGGAGCCGCTGATCTCCCAGGTCATGGCGCGGGGAGTGGCGTTCCGCTGGGTGAAGGGACACGGCGGCGACCCCTGGAACGACGCCGCCGATCTCCTCGCCACGCAGGCCGCCGACGCTCAGCGAGGCAGCCGGGGCGAGCGCTACCCGCACGAGAATCCCTGAGGGTTCGGGCCCCGCAACCGGACAGGCCGGATTCGGCGCCGGGCGGTAATGCCAGCGGATTAGAGCGAGCGCGGATAGGCGACCACCATCGGCGGAGAATTCGAATCCGCGAAGTCCCGTCATTCCGGCGAAGGCCGGAATCCAGGCTCTTCGCCGCGACTCGCGTCGCTCTAGTCGACAGCAAAGAGCCTGTTCAGAGCCTATCCGCGCACGCTCTTGGCAGAGCTCTCCAAGAAATTCTCCGGCAGTGTCAACCGGAACGGCGGTTGAGGCGTCTGTCACGCAAAGATCGCCGGGATCTTCCGGATGCCGCGACCCGAGCAGTTGGAGCAGCAGGGTTGCAGCAGGTGGAGAAGGCGGGTTTGGACCTTTGGAGCGAGGTCCGAACCCGCCTCGACCCCTTCAGGGCGACTTGCGGTCCAGCCGCGGTGAGCCGTTTCTCGTGGTCGTCGTCGCGGCCGCAGGCGACCGGCTGGTCGGCGGCCCGCTTCTGATTCCGGATCGTGGCCGGGGTCTGCGACACTGATGCGGTGCCCGAGCACTCCTCGCAGCCCACCGCCCAGGGTCCGGTGTTCGGTCCCGAACCGCTGGCGCCGACGCGGTTCCTGGACCGCAGCGCGCTCGTATTCGGCGACAGGACGGCGTTGATTGACGGTGGGCGCTCCTTCACCTACCGGGAACTGCGCCGGCGCTGCATGCGGCTGGCGGGGGCGCTGGCCGAGGCGGGGGTGAGGCCCGGCGACAGAGTCTCGACGCTGGTGCCGAACACGCATGTGGCGCTGGAGTCACACTTCGGCGTGGCCTGGGCCGGGGCGGTGCTGAACGCCCTGAACACGCGCCTGGCACCGGGCGAGCTGACTTGGATCGTGAACCACGCCGGACCCCGGGTGCTCCTCTGTGACCATTCGCTGATCGACGTCGGCGAGGCCATAGTGGCGGGAACCGATCACCCGGTGCAGCTGATCGCCTGCGGCCGTCCCGACGACGACTACGAGCAGTGGCTCGCTGCTGCCGAACCCCTGCGGCTCGACGTCGACGACGAGTGGGGGATGCTGAGCCTGAATTACACCTCAGGCACCACCGGGCACCCCAAGGGCGTGATGTACTCCCACCGCGGCGCTTACCTGCAGGCGCTGGCCATGGTCGCTCAGGGCGGCTTGGACGCCGCCAGCGTGTTCCTGTGGACCCTGCCGATGTTCCACTGCAACGGCTGGTGCTATCCCTGGGCGGTCACCGCGGCCGGCGGCGTGCACGTGGCGCTGCGCCGCGTCGACGCTGCGGGGGTCTGGCAGGAGATCCACCGCCGGGGCATCACCCACCTCAATGCCGCTCCCACCGTGTTGACGATGCTGGCCGCCCACGCCTCCGCCGCCCCGGCCCCCTCGCCGGTGCACGTGGCCGTGGGCGGGGCGCCGCCCTCGCCCAGCCTGCTCGCCCGCCTCGCCGACCTGAACCTCGAGGTGACCCATCTATACGGGCTGACCGAGAGCTACGGCCCGGCGGTGATCTGCGACTGGCGACCCGAGTGGGGTGCCCTCGGCCCTGCCGAGCAGGCCCGGCGCAAGGCCCGCCAGGGTGTCGCCAACATCGCCTGCTCGCCGCTGCGGGTCGTGGACGCGGACGGCGCTGATGTGCCCGCCGACGGCGTCACCCCCGGCGAGGTGGTCCTGCGGGGCAACGTGGTGATGCTGGGCTACTACCGGGACCCCGAGGCCACCGCCGCCGCCACCGTGCAGCGGCCCGACGGGGCCTGGTTCCGTACCGGCGACGTGGGCGTCGTGCACCCCGACGGCTACATGGAGGTGCGCGACCGGGCCAAGGACGTGATCATCAGCGGCGGCGAGAACATCACCTCCATCGAGGTGGAGCAGACCCTGGTCCGCCACCCCGGCGTGCTGGAGGCGGCGGTCGTGGGTGCGCCCGACGAGACCTGGGGCGAGGTGCCGGTGGCCTTCGTGGTGCCGCGCCCGGGGGCCTCGCCGAGCGAGGCGGAGTTGATCGAGTTCGTGCAGGAGTCGATCGCCCGTTTCAAGGCGCCCAAGCGGGTGATCTTCGGCGATCTCCCCAAGACCAGCACCGGCAAGATCCAGAAGTTCGTGCTGCGGGGGCGGCTCCGGGACTAGGCGCCGTCCAGCTCGCTCAATCGATCCCCCTCCGCAGCCGGCGATCAACCGCCGGGTCTGCGGCGGCGGGGTCCAGCAGGTGCTCGGGGCTGCCGCCGCGCAACCACACGAGCGCCTGCTCCAGCGCCTGGGTCAGGACCCGCTCTATGCCGACGGTCGTACCCGAGGCGACGTGGGGGGTGACCAGAACGTCGTCCCGACCCAGCAGTGGGTGGTCGGCGGGCAGCGGCTCGGGATCGGTGACGTCCAGCCCGGCCCCGGCGACCTGGCCGGACTCGAGGGCTGCAAGGAGTGCGTCGTTGTCCACGAGGGTGCCGCGGGCGCAGTTGACGATCACCACGCCGGGACGCATCGCCGCAAGCGAGGCGGCGTTGACGAGGTGACGGGTCGCAGGTGTGGCGGGGGCGTGCAGCGAGACGATGTCGGCGGAGGACCAGATCTCCTCGAGGGCGACCGACCTGCCCACGGGTGCGGCGTCGAGGTGGGGGTCGTGTGCCAGCACCTGCATGCCCAGCGCCTCGGCGTAGGCCCCCAGGCGCCGCCCGATGCGCCCGCAGCCGATGAGGCCGAGTGTGCGGCCGTCGAGTTCGAGACCGCCGACGGTCGCCGGCGTCCCGACCAGCCCGTCGCCCTCGCGGAGGCGACGCTCGGCGGACTTGAGACGCTTGCTGACAGCCAGCAGCAGCATCAGGGCATGTTCGGCCGTGGACACCGTGGGCCCGTCGGGAGTGTTGCACACCGCGACGCCGTGGGCGGCACAGGCTGCAACGTCCACGTTGTCGTAACCGATGCCTCGCCGAACCACGACCTTCAGTTCGGGCAGTCGCCGGCAGGCGGCATCCGCCCACGGCTCCCGCGACCCCACGATCGCGGCCTCGGCGCCCGCCGGGCTGTCGACGAGGTCCACCTCGGCAGGCACCTCCGCGACCGGCGGCGCCCCGTCGATCCAGACCCGGTACTTCCGTTCCATCCGGCTCATGGTGACAGGGCCGGGACGAGCCCGCTGACGGTGGCGAGGCCGAGCGAGTCGGAGTAGCAGAGGTTCCAGGCGTCGGAGGCGCCGGCGTCGGGGGACAGCGGGGCCGCCAGGGCGCACAGGCTGAACACCACGCGGGTGCCCGCCGGCGGGTAGCCCGGCCAGTCCTGCTCGCCGCCGGCCCGCGGCAGCCCCCGCACGCCCGGGGGCAGCGGCCCCCCGAAGAGCCCGGCGCTGGACGGCCCGAGACCGGCGACGGCCCACAGGACCGGCGGCTCCTGGGGGTCGAAGGCGCTGACCAGCAGCACCAGCTCCGTCGTTCCCACCGGGATGTTCCACCACGCAAGCGTGGGCGGCTCGCCCGTCTCCAGCAGCCGCGCCGGCAGTTCCCCGCCCGGTGCGAAGTCGGTGCCCTCGACGAGCATGCCGCCGGGCCCCTGGCTCTGGTTGACCGGTACGAAGCGGGCCTGGGAGGCGGCGAACCCCGGCGGGGTACGCAATTCCCGTCCCGATGATCCGCATCCGGCTGCGACGAGTGCGGCCACCGCCACGAGGATCAGGGCGGGACCCGCGACCCGGCGGCTGCCGGTGCCCCGGTGGCGCCGGCACGAGCGGCCCACGGCCCGTCGGGCTCGGTGGCGTCCCATGGCGCCAGCGTAGGAAGCGCATCCCGCCGGCGGGGGCGTTCCGGTCGCAAATTCCGCCGGGTCCCTGCACGCTGGGGGAGACTTGGTCACTACTCGGCCCCGGGGAGCGTGGCATGGACCGAACCTTCCCGCTGCTGGCGAGGTTCCGTCTGCGGCGCGCAACCCCACAGGGGCGAGGCGCGTCGGGCGTGCCCCACTGGGCGGGCACGCAGAGCCTCGTGGCCCTCGCGCTGCTGGCCGTGGTCAGCGTCGTGGTGGGGATCCTGCTCGGGGCCAGCGCCGACCGCCTCGGGCAACTCGGCGGGCTGCTCCTGATGGTGCCGGCCGCCATCGCGCTGCAGGGGAAGATCTTCGGTGCCTTGGGGTCGCGCCTGGGCACCGCCATCCACGCCGGCACGTTCCGTCTGAGTCTGCGTCCCGCGACCGTCGTGGGGGAGAACATCCTGGCCGGCCTGGCGCTCAGCATCGTCTCCTCGGCGATGCTGGCGATGCTGGCCAAGGCAGCGGCGGAGCTCTTCAACATCCCCGTGCCGATGAGCCTGGCGGCCTTCGTGGTCATCAGCACGCTCGGCGGCGCGATCTCGTCTTTTTTCGTGCTCGTGGTGGCGCTGGGGATGACGGCGGGGTCGGTGCGCTTCGGCTGGGATCCCGACAACGTGACGGCCCCGCTGGTCACCGCCGCGGCCGACGTGATCACGCTGCCGGTGTTGCTGCTTGTGGTGCCGCTTGCCGAGTCCGAGGCGGTGGTGGGAGCGGTTGCGATCGTCTGCGGGGCGGCCGCCGTGGTCACCGCCGTGAGCGTCTGGCAGTCCGGCGCGCCGTCGCTGCGCTCCATCCTGCGGGAGTCCTTCGGGGTTCTGGTGATCGCGCTGCTGCTGGACCTGGGCGCCGGAGTGATCGTCGAGCAGCAGGAGGTGTTCCTCGGCCGGCTGCCGAGCCTGCTTGTATTGCTGCCGGGATACCTGGCGGTCGGCGGCGCCCTCGGCGGCATCCTCTCCAGCCGCCTGGCCTCCAAGCTGCACCTGGGTCTCATCGAGCCGTCGGCGCTGCCCGGCCGTGAGGCCCGCCAGGAGGTGCGCAACACGTTCCTGATGGGGCTGCCCGCCCTGGCGGGCACCGCCGCGCTGGCCTACGCCGCCGCGCGGATCGCCGGCCTGGCGGGTCCCGGGCTGGGGCAGATGATCGGCGTGGCGCTGTTCGGCGGTCTGGTGGCGGTGGCGGCGGCCGCTCTGGTGGCGTACTACGGCACGATCGTTGCCGAGCGTCTCGGTCTGGATCCCGACACCTACGGCATCCCGCTGGTCACTTCGGTGATGGATCTCGTCGGTGCGTTGACGCTGGTGGCGGCGCTGGCAGCGCTCGCCATCCTGTGAGGGTCGTCATGGGGCGGCCGCCCACCGCAATGGGGCCCCGGCGGCGGCGCGATAGTCTCGCGCCGACACCGATGGACGATCGCCCCCGGAATCTGCGTTCCATGCTCGCCGAGGCAAAGGACCTCAGCGAGTTGATGGTGGACCTGGCATATGCCTCGGTCTGTTTCGGCCAACCCGAGTTGGCCACCGAGGTCCGCGCCCTCGAGGAAGAGATGAGCGATCTGGTCCACGACATGCGCGCCGTATGCGTGAAGGCCGCGCGCCGCCCGCGGGATGCCGGCGGCATGTCGTCGGTGTTGCAGGTGGTGAGCGCCATCGAACGCATCGCCAACGCCGCCGTGGACATCGCCCGGGTCGTCACCCACGAGTTGGGGATCCCGGCGGAGTTGGTGGTCTCCCTCTCGGCCGCCGAGGAGGTCTCGCATCGGGCGCAGGTCACCGAGGGGTCGCCCATGGCCCAGCGGCCTGTCGGAGTCCTGGAGTTGCCGGTTGCGACCGGCACGCGCATCATGGCCATCCGCCGGGGCCGGCAGTGGATAACCGGCGTGTCCGGCGACGACGTGCTGATGGCGGGTGACGCCCTGTTCATGCGCGGGTCGCCCGATGGCATCCCCCGGATCCGCGAACTCGCCGGCGACGAGGCCTGGGTACCGCCGGAGGCGCCGGGAGAGCCGTCCCTCAGCGACCTGGACCGGGCCGCGGACCTGCTCGTGGAGATGAAGAACCTCTCCGAGGTGTCGGTGGATCTGGCGTACTCCACGCTGGTGCTGGGCGATCCGGCTCTGGCGGCGCAGGTGCGCCAGTTGGAGTCCCGTCTCGACGACGGCCATGACCAGCTGGAGTTGTGGGTGCTGCGCGCCGCCGCCGATCACGCCGATCCCGCGCCGCTGCGCGGCCTGCTGCACATCTCCAAGGCGGCGGAGGACCTCGGCGACCAGGCCTGCCAGATGGTCTGGCTCGTGGAGAAGGGCGAGGACGTGCACCCCATCCTGGAGATTGCCCTGGGCGACTCCGACGAGGTCGTCGTGGACTACGCGGTTCTCGCGGGATCCCCTGTCGACGGCTGTTCCCTGGGCGAGCTGGGTCTGAACATAGAACCCGGCTTCACCGTGCTGACCATCCTGCGAGGTGAGCGGTACCTGTACCGGCCGCGGGGGCCGACGGTGATGCAGGCGGGAGACGAGGTGATCGCCTCGGGCCCCGAGGAGGGACGCAGCGCGTTCGCCGCCCTGCTGGGCTGGAACCTCGAGCGAGACCCGGAGACGGGCACCGATCAGTTGTCGCCCCGGGCGGGAGCGCTCGGGGCGCGGACCTGAGACAGCCGGCCGGACAGCGGTGACCGGCTCGGCGCCTGCGGGCGCACCCGGCGGCGACGAGTTGCTGCGGCTGCTCACGGTGCACGCCCATCCCGACGACGAGTCCTCCAAGGGGGCGGCTACGGTTGCCCGCTACAGCGACGAGGGGGTGCGCACCGTGCTCGTGTGCTGTACCGGCGGCGAGGAGGGCGACATCCTCAACCCCGCCGCCGACCTGCCGGGCGTGCGTGAGCGCCTGGCCGAGGTGCGGCGCGCCGAACTCGAGCGGGCCGCGGCGATCATCGGCTACCACGAGGTGCTGTGGCTGGGCTACCGCGACTCGGGCTACCCCGAGGCGCCCGACGTCCACGAGGAGCCCGCCGGGCCGCCGGCACTCCCGGCAGGCTCGTTCGGCGCCGCACCGCTGGAGGAGGCAACCGGACGCCTCGTGGCGATCCTGCGCGCCGAGCGCCCCCACGTGCTGGTCATCTACCCCGATGACCAGCAGGGCTACCGCCATCCCGACCACCTGCGCGTCCACGACGTGGGCCTGGCGGCCTACGAGGCGGCGGGCGACCCTGAGGCGTTCCCCGCCGCGGGTCCGCCCTGGCGCCCGCCGAAGCTCTACTACTCGCTGTGGTCGAAGGCCCGGATGCTGGCGATACACGAGGCCTTCGGCGAGCTGGGCCTGCAGTCCCCCTACGAGCAATGGTGGTTCGATCGGCCCTGGCAGGACCACCGCATCACCACCCGCATCGAGGTGGCGAAGTGGTACGACCGGCGCTGCGACGCCCTGCTGGCCCACACCACCCAGGTGGATCCCGACTCGCCGTTCTGGTTCGGACTGCCCCGGGAGGTGGCAGCGGAGGCCTACCCCTGCGAGGACTACATCCTGGCGCACTCCGACGTGGCGACCGAACTGCCCGAGGACGACCTGTTCGCCGGGCTGCGGGGTCCGGGCGGCTGAGGAGTTCCGGGCGTGGAGGACTTCGGGAGCGAGGGCTGGCTGGCCGGTGTGCGCGCTGCCGCCGAGGCGCTCCCCGAGGTCCCGGGCGCCAGCCTGACCGCACGGGTGGAGGTCTCCGGCGGCCCCGGCGGTCCATGCCGGCTCGGCGTGGTCATCCGCGACGGGCGGCTGGTCGACTTGACCCCGGGACGTCCCGCCGACGCGGACTGCACGGTGATCTGCGGCGCAGCGGACGCCGGCGCGATCCTCCGCGGCGAACTGGACCCTGCGGTGGCCTACATGCAGGGCCGCCTCAAGCTCGACGGGTCCTACGAACGCGTGCTGTTCGGCCTGCGTGCGGTGCTGCACGGCGAGGCGTTCGGTGCGTTCGCCGATTCGGTGAGGGCTCATTCGGGCGGGGAGAGCTCTTAGCGGACTATCCGTTCCGGACAAGCGGACAACCGCCCGTTGTCCGTGCTCGCTAGGGCTCGGGTACGACCCCTCCAAATACTGTTCGCCTGGGTGCGATCCCGCGCTCGCCGCGGACTGTCGCACCCGAGTAACCGGAACCAGTTGACGAAACACCACTGACAGAGCTCGGGGGAGGATGCTCATGACGCGCAAGTTGGCACTTCGAATCGTCGCCGTGATCGGGGCGGTCATTGTGATCGCAGCGGCCTGCGGCGGCGACGATGACGGTGGGAGGACGACAGCCCCGCCACCTGCTCCCGAGCCCGCGGCCCCGGCTCCCGCTCCCGAGCCTCCGGCAGCGGCCCCGGAACCCGCTCCCGAGCCTCCGGCAGCGGCCCCGGAACCCGCCCCTGAGCCACCGCCACCGCCGCCCGCGGCCGACGATGAGCCCGCTGCAGCCCCGTCCGGCACTTCGGCGCCCGGCGTGAGCGACACGGAGATCAAGCTGGGGGCGATCAGCGATGACGGTCTGCCGCTTCCCGAGATCGTGACGATCCCGGTCGTGGCGTCGGCCGTCGCCATGTTCGATGCGGTCAACGACGAGGGCGGCGTGCACGGTCGCAAGATCAGCGTCACCAACTGCGACGCCGCCGGCGACGTGGCCCGTGCCCGTGCCTGTTTCAGGAAGCTGGTTGACGAGGATCAGGTCTTCGCCTTCATCACCAGCATCACCTGGGGCACCGGCGAGTTGCACCAGGATCTGGCTCGCGACGAGGTTCCGTGGTTCGGCTCCTGGGGCTTCTTCACCAGCGAGTGGCGCGACCCCTGGATGTTCCCGACGCACATGGCCACCATCCACGAGGCGACCGCCAACTCCATCTGGGTGCGCGACATCCTCGAGCCGGAGTCCGTGGCCATCATCTACCTGAACATTCCCGAGGATCGCCTCGCCGCCGACGCCATGCGCGCCGTCTACGATCCGGCCGGGATCGACGTTGTGCTCGAGCAGCCGATCGAGATCGAGACGCCGGACCACACGCCGGCGGTCATCGAGATGCAGGCGGCGAACCCCGATCATGTGATCCACTTCGCCTGGGCCGCTCCCATGGCGGGCTGGATGATCGCCGCCGAGCAGCAGGGCTACTGGCCGCCTCTGGGGGTCAGCGGCAACCACTTCGCGGCGGAGGCTCTGGGCGAGTTCGTGGGCGACTGGCCGCTGAAGGGCATGTGGACGATCACGACCTTCAAGGTTTGGAACGACAACACGGAGTACCTCGCGGCGCTCGAGAAGTACGCTCCGGAACAGCTCCTCAAGATCCACCACATCACCCAGT
This sequence comes from bacterium, assembly GCA_028819945.1. Classification (GTDB taxonomy): domain Bacteria; phylum Actinomycetota; class Acidimicrobiia; order Acidimicrobiales; family CATQHL01; genus VXNF01. The sequence goes on from JAPPKQ010000041.1 coordinate 10,883, forward strand.
CGGGCTATGCCGGTGCACGCATCTTCATCGAGGCGGCCAAGCAGGTCGGTCCCGACATCACGCGGGAGAACATGATGGAGGCCTGGGAGTCCCAGCCGTGGGACGCCGGACCGGGCCTGGGAATCACGTTCACTTGGGGCGACGCGTCCGCGGAGCGGGCCGCCGGAACGCAGACGACGGACGCCCACGACACGCTGCGCTGCGAGTACCAGTTCAAGTACAACCAGGCAGCGGCGTCGACTGACTTCGCCGTTTGGATTCCGGCTCCCGAGCAGTACGAAGCCTGCGCCGTGTATGACTGAGTGACACCTCGGATCGATCAATCGGAAGATTGAAGGTCGACGGAATGCATCGGGGCACCACGCCCGCCCCGGGCCGGCGAGGTGCCCCCCGCGGGGACAGGGGCGGCCAGTAGAGGTGCACGGGGGTTGTACCGGTGAA
>JAPPKQ010000041.1:11333-21482 GCA_028819945.1 bacterium
GGCCCCCCCGGCGGCCCCGGGCCGGGGGTGGGCCCCCGAGCGGTCACTGGGGCGACGAGTAGAGGTCCACGGTGTTTGACCCGTTCATCGTCAAGGCATCACTCGTGACGGGTGTGGCCCTCGGCGCGCTCTACGGAATCCTTGCTGTCGGGCTCGTGCTCTCGTTCCGCATGAGCCGGATCGTGGCGTTCGTGCATGGGGGCATCGCGCTCGCCTCGGCGTTCCTCTACTGGTATCTGACGGCCGATCCGGCACGCACCTCCGGGCACGGCACCAACCTGGCCTACGCCACCAAGGAGTGGCCCAAGGCCCCGGCGGTGATCCTCGCCATCCTGCTGGGTGCCGGCTTGGGCGCCCTGTTCGCCTGGGTCGTGACGGGGCGTATGGCGAAGTGGCCCCGGGTCACCGTGACCACCTTCGCCCTGGGCGGGATGTTGATCTTCACGGGCATCACCCAGGAGATCTGGCCCGGCGCCTTCGAGATCGTGCCGAGCCCCTTCGGGCGGGGTCGCGTGACCCTCTGGGGCGCGAACGTCTCGCATCATCAGATCGCCACGATTGCGATACTCGTCTTCCTGGTGATCGTGCTGCATCTCGTCGTCACGAGAACCAGGACCGGGCTGCAGATGCGCGCCATCTCCGACGACGTGGAGGCCGCCGAGATCGTCGGCATGCCCGTCCGGAAGGTCTCGATGGGCGTGTGGTGCCTGACCGGGGCCCTGGCCGGCCTGGGCGGCGTGCTGCTGACGCCCATGACCAGGCTCGGGGCAAGCGTGATCCTGTTCGTGCTGATCAGGTCGCTGGCGGGCGCAGTACTGGGGGGGTTCAAGAGCCTGCCGCTGGCCCTGCTGGGGGCGATGCTGTTCGGCCAGGTCGAGGCGCACACCGTCGGGGGCACGTTCGGCAAGATCAGTTCCGGGTGGCGCGAGGTCATCCTCATGGCGGTGCTCTTCCTGGGCGTCGTGCTCGTGGTGCGGAGGAAGCGCTCGCAGTTCCGGCTTGCGGAGACGTGAGTCCGTGTCGCTGAATTCCGCCAGGACGTCGCTGCGTTTGCCGGGCGCGCTGTCCGGCTTCCAGCCTTCCCCCCAACTCATGGGCGTGCTGGTGCTGGCGCTCACCATCGGGATCGTCCCTCATTTCGTCAGGGAGTACTGGATCTTCCTTTCCACAGCCGGCTTCCTCACAGCGATCACCGTCATGGGGCTCGCGGTCATCATCGGCTGGGCGGGCCAGGTGACGCTGGCCGGCGCGGCCCTCCTGGGCACGTCGGTCTACATCACGGGATACCTGCTGCGGGAGGGCCTGGCGGGCTCGGCGCCGTGGCCGTTCATACCCGCCATGATCGGCGGGGTGGCCTGCGCCACCGTGCTGTCGGCGCTGGTGGCCATACCGACGGCCCGGTTCTCGGGGATCTACGTCATGGTGCTGACCATGGGCCTGCAGGTCACCATGGAGCGCACGCTTTTCACGTATACCTGGATCACCGGCGGGGCGGGAGCGGACGTGCGCGTCCCCCGCCCGAAGGTGTTCGGCTTCCATTTCAACACCGACACGCGTTACTTCTACCTCGCCTTCGTCGTGATGGTCGTCTCGGGGCTGCTGATGCATGCGCTGCGAAAGTCCCGGCACGGTCGCGCCATCCATCTCGTGCGAACCGACAGACAGGCGGCTGCCGCCGTGGGCATCTCGCCGTGGCGCTACCGGGTGATCGCGTTCGCCGTCGGCGGGTTCCTCATCGGGATCGCCGGGGCATTCACGGCCCCGCTGTACGAGTCTCCTCCCGCCCTGACCCAGTACATCCTGTTCCAGTCGCTGTTCCTCCTGGCGATCCCCGTCGTGGCCGGCACGCAGACCATCGTCGGCCTGGCCAGCGTGGCGGTCGCCTTCCAGATCCTGCCCGCGGCCCTGCAGAGCCACCGGCTGTCGGTGTATCTGCTGGGCGGAGCAGGGCTGATCGGCGGGACCCTGCTCGGCCCCCGAGGTATGGCGGGAACGTTGCTCGACCTGTTCCAGCAGAAGCGTGACGTGGCTCGATTGCGCGAGGCCGCAGGCACCGAGGAGGAGGCCGAGGCGCCGCCCGAGCCGGCGGAGTCCGAGGGATCGGCATGACCGCAACCTCCGCCGGGAACGGCGGGCCGGTGATCGAGTCCTGGGAGGAGGGCCAGTTCGCCGCTCTCGAGGTGGTTGAGGCGGCCCTGCCACCTCCGGTCACCGAGGGCACCGTTCTCGAGGCGGAGGACATCCACGTCTCCTTCGGTGGGGTCCGGGCGCTGCAGGGGGCGTCGATGCGGATCCCGGCGGGAACCATCGTCGGGCTGATCGGGCCGAACGGCTCGGGCAAGTCGACGTTCTTCGACGTCATCAACGGTTTCACCATTCCGGACTCGGGGCGGATTCGGGCGTTCGGCCAGGACATCACCGACATGAACCCGTGGCATCGGGCGCGCCTGGGAATGTGCCGGACGTTCCAGGCCAATCACATCGACCCCAATCTCACCGTCTTCGAGAACCTCATCACCGGTGCGTTCCTGAGCATCAGCGGCGGGGTGTTGACGTCGGTGTTCCAATTCCCGAAGTCGCGACGCGATCAGCAGCAGGCTGCCGAGTTGACGCGTGCCGTCGCCCGGCTGATCGATCTCGAGAAGGTCCTGGAAGTGCGTGCCGGCGTCCTCTCGTTCGGCGGGCAGCGGCGCGCCGAGATCGGCCGGAGCATCATGAGCCGGCCGCGGCTCCTCTTGCTGGACGAGCCGAGCGCCGGGATGGACTCGCAAGAGGCCGGCAGTCTGCTCCGCCTCGTGACGCGACTGCAGTCCGACCTCGGATTCGCCGTGTGCCTGATCGAGCACTTCGTGCGGATCGTGTTCGATCACTGCTCCATCGTCTATGCCCTCGCCGAAGGCCGAGTGATCGCCGAAGGCACACCCGACGAGGTGAGCAACTCCAAGGCGGCGCAACAGCACTACCTGGGCGAGCAGTAGGGAGTCACCGCCGATGCTCGAGATCGAGAGCCTGCGGGCCGGGTACGGGCGCCTGCCGGTGCTGTTCGACATCGATCTGTCCGTCGAACAGGGTGAGGTGCTCGCCATCGTCGGCCCCAACGGCGCCGGCAAGTCGACCCTGCTGAAGTCCATCATCGGCGTCGTCACTCCGACGGCGGGGCGGGTCGTCTTCGACGGCGTCCGGATCACCCACGAGCCGCCGCACCTGCGGGTCGAGCGGGGCATGGCCCTGTCGCCCGAGGGTCGCCGGATCTTCGGCAGCCTGAGCGTGCGGGAGAACCTCCTGGCCGGTGCGGCTCGGACCCCTCCCGACGTCGTCGAGCGACAGTTGGAGCGGATCTGCGCGCTCTTCCCAATCCTGAACGAGCGCGCAACCCAGGAAGCCGGCTCTCTCAGCGGTGGCGAGCAGCAGATGCTCGCCATAGGCCGGGCGCTCATCTCGGCGCCGACGATGCTGCTCATCGACGAGCCCTCCATGGGTCTGGCCCCGCTCATCGTCGCCGGGCTGTACCGGGTACTGCAGGAGTTGGCCACCGACGGGATCGGCATCGTCGTGGTCGACGAACGGTCCGCGGAAGCCATTTCGGCTGCTGATCGGGTCTGCGTCATCGAGAAGGGTCGGATCGTCTCGGTCACCGCATCGTCGGGTGGTGATGCCTAGCGCCGGCGCGTCCTGGCCGCGGCGGAAGCGCTTACGGCGGGCGCACGGTGAATCATCATGAACGAGTCGACCGCCCAAGAGCCAGATGTCACGGTAAGCGATCTCACCAAGTTGTACGGGACCAGGCCTGCCGTGCAGGACGTCTCGTTCCGGATCGGCAAGGGGGTCACGGCGCTCCTGGGTCCGAACGGGGCCGGCAAGTCCACGATCATCCGCTGCATAAGCGGTCTCATCGACTGGAACCAGGGCGACATCACCGTCGGCGGCGTGAACTGTCGCATCGATCCGCAACTGGCCCGCTCGAAGATCGGCTACCTGCCCGAGCGTGCCGCGTTCCCCAATGACCTCCGCGTCACGACCTATCTGGAGTACGCGGCACACATGAAGAAGGTGCCGCGAGCCGAACGGGCCGACGCCGTGGAGGTGGCGCTGGACCATCTGGATCTCAAGCCGGTCGCCAAGCGGTTGGTGGGGAACCTCTCCAAGGGCTACCGGCAGCGAGTCGGTCTGGCGCAGGCCCTGGTGGGCAAGCCGCCGGTGCTCGTTCTCGACGAGCCGTTGGCCGGCATCGACCCGCTGCACATCTGGGACTTCCGCGACGTCCTGGCATCGTATGCCTCCGAGCACACCATCCTGCTCTCGACCCACATGATCCCCGAGGCGCGCATCCTCTGCGATCGCGTGCTGGTGGTGTCCGAAGGTCGTCTCGTCTACGACGGCTCGCTGATCGCGGCGGAGTTCAGCGGCAAGGTGGCACGGCGCTGGCGCATCGGCGTGTTGGGGCCGACTCTCGAGGAACTCAGGAGCCAGGTGAGCGCCGTCGGAGCGTCCATCATCTACCAGGCGGGGAGCAGGACGAGCAACAACCTCGTCATCGACGCTGAGGATCCCCAATCGGTGGGCGACCTCGTGCAACTCACGATCGACCAGGGCTGGTCCGTGGCACATCTCGAGCCCCTGACGGATCTCATCGGCGCCGCCTTCGAGCGCGCCGGGCTCACTCCTGACGAGCCGGCTCCACGGTGAGATGGCGGTGGTCGGGCCGTGACGAGTCTCCGCAACGAACTGAGAGCACTCCTCGTCTCGTCGGTCACGTGGGCGATGGTGACCGGCTACCTCGTCTTCTCGGGGATCTTCTTCGTCGTCCTCCTCTTCGGCCGCGGTATCGCCGACCTGGAGGGCTACTACTCGAACATCGAGACGACCTTCGTGGCTCTCGCTCCGATCGTCGCCATGCGCTCGTTCGCCGAGGAGCGCCGCACCGGCGCACTCGACATCACCCTGTCGTGGCCCACCTCGCGTTGGTGGCTGGTGGTCACGAAGTTCGTCGCCAACACGCTCCTGACCTGGATGATCGTGAGCATCGTCTGGCTGTACGTCTGGCTCTTGAACAGGGTGGTGGACGTCGAGATCGGCAAGAACGCCGCCGGGTTCATCGGTCTCCTGATGATCCTGTTGATGTTCAACGCCATCGCGCTGGCCATCTCGGCACGCTCGCGGTCGCCCGCGACGGCGGCCTTCGTGGGGTTCGGAGTCCTGATCGCCCTGTGGGTGCTGGACTTCGTGCCGGGCTGGCTCGGCGGGCAGTTCGACAGCGTCATCTCCTTCCTGGCGCCCACCAACCACATCGCCAACAGCGGGCGCGGCATCCTGGATCTCGGCGACGGGCTCTATTTCGTGGCGGGCATGGTCCTCGGGTTGAGCCTGGCTGTCCTGTGGCTCAAGGAGCCGCGCCCGAGATCGTTCGAAGGATTCCTGCGGGGCCGCTATGCGGGCGTGCTGCTGGGCCTGGTGGTGACCGTCGCCGTCGGGGGGACCTCGACGGTCGCCAAGGGCCAGGTCGACCTGACGTCGGAGAAGCGGTTCACGCTCACCGACCACTCACGCTTCGTCCTCAACGCGGTCACCTCGCCGACGACCGTGTACGGATTCGTGGAGCCCGGATCGGCGCAGCAGGTTGAGATGAACTCCCTGATCCGGCGCTACCAGTTGGTGAACGACAACATCGCTCTGGAGTTCATCGACCCCGATGCCCAACCGGCGCTCACCAAGGCGGTCGGGGCCAGAACCTACGGGCAGATGATGATCGACATGGACGGGCGGCGGGAACTCGTGGACGACATCCTGGAGATCGAGGTGACGAGCGCCCTGCAGCGGCTGGCGCAGATCGATCCGCCGGTGTCGTGTTTCACGGTGGGGCACGGCGAGCGCGACACCGGCGACATCCTTCCCGGCGGGTTCGCGCAGTTCGCGGAGGAACTCCGGCAGTTGGGATTCGAGGTGGCGCCGCTGGCACTGGGAGCGGTCGGCGGCCCCGAGCGGCTCGGCACCTGCTCGGTCGTGGTGATCGGCGGTCCACGGGTGAACTTCCTGTCGACCGAGATCGAACTGCTGAGGCAGTACGCGGATGCCAACGGGCGTCTCGTCGTCTTCGCCGACTCCGCAGGCGCCGCCGCCATGGCGCAGATGAACGACTTGCTGCGACCGTGGGGGGTGGCCGTTCGGGACACCGTCGTGTCGGACCGCAGCTCGCTCAAGGACGACGCGGGATCCATCGTGGCGTACCGTTACCCGAGCGCCAGCCCGGTGACGGTCTCGCTCGCGCGGGACAACATTCCCCTGCTGCTCGTCGCCGCCCAGCCGGTGGAGTCGGCGCTCGTGGGCCTGGCGTTCGAGGATCAGGCGTGGATCACACCGCTCGTGCTGTCGAGTTCGGAGAGTTCGCTCGCCGACGGTACCCGGGGCCCCTTCACGCTGGCTCTGATCACGGACTGGAGCAGTGTCGAGGGTGAGCCGGCCGACCTGGAGATCGCGCGGACCCGCATCGGCGTCGTCGGCACCGTCGAGGTGGCCGCCAACGGCCACTTCGACCGGCTCGGCAACGGCGAGTTCTCAGCGCGCCTCGTGTCGTGGGTGGCCCGGCAGGACGACCTCATCAGCGCCATGCGTCCCGTGCGGGGCGTGCCTCGACTCGAGCTGACCGAGCACGATCGCGGGGGCTACATCCGCAATGCGATCGTGTTCCCGGCGTTGGCTGCGTTCGCGCTGCTGCTGGTGACATTGCGAAGGTCGCGAGCAGGATGAGCGCCCGGAGCCGGCACCTGTGGACCGCGGCGACCGCCGTGGCGCTCGTGGCGGTCGGCTGCTCGGATGTGGACCGGATCGCGGACTACCGGGAACTCCAGGGACAGCTCAGCGAGGAGTCGCAGACGATCTGGGAGGTGATTCCGCTCAGCGCGGAGGAGGTGAGCAGTCTGGCCGTCGGGTGGGACGGCCATGTCGTGGAGGTGACCAAGGCCGGTCCTGGGCGTTGGGTCGCTGACGACGCCGACCCGGTCGTCCAGTCACTGATGTTCGACGTGGAGCGAGTGCTGTTCCCGCTCCGTTCGTACCGGCAACTGTCGGTGGACGCCGACGACCCGGCGTTCGGGTTGGCGGACTCGACACTCGCTGTCACCGTGCGCACGGCAGCGGGGGAGCGGTGGCGGGTCAGCTTCGGCGCCGAGACTTTCAGCGGCGGCGGTCACTACGCGCGACTGGCCGGCGATTCCCACGTCTACGTGGTCATTCCGAAGGTGATCGACAGCCTGAAGTCGGTCGCGGCCGGCGAGAAGATCGATCGCGGCATCGATCCGCGTTTCGCGGCGGCCCTCAACGAGCTGCAACTCGTGACCGTCGATGAGGCGGACATCAACCCGTGGTTGGCTCAGGTGCTGGAGTACGAGGACCGATGAGTCGCCGACTGTGGGGTGTCGTGGCGGCGGTTGTCGGGGTGGCGCTGCTGGCCGCCTCCTGCGGCGAGGAGGAGCCGACCGGACCGAGCGAGGTCGCCGCCGTCGTCGAGGGGCAGGAGATTCTCGCCGTCGAGGTGAACGTGCTGACCGACCGCTACCTGGCGGCGCCTGCCACGAGCGGTCAGACGGGCTCGACGATCCCACCGCTCGAGCGGCCGGTGGCGGTGCGGTTCGTGCTCAACTACCTCATCCGCCTCACGATGCTCGAGATCGTCGCGGGGGAGTTCGATCTGGAGGTGGAGATCGATCCCGAGCTCGAATTGGCTCTCGAGTCGGTCTCGCCGGAGGACTTCGCCCAGTCCAACCTGACCGCCGACGATCTGCGCGTGGCGGAGCGAGCCGGGGACATCTCCCGGCGCATCGCACTCTCGCTGTTCCCGGAGGTTGCCATCGCCGAGGACGAGGTGAGGCGGATCTACGAGCGGGAGTCGTACCGCTACGAGTCCGGCTGGTCGGCCACGGTGCACACCGCCTTCTTCGGTTCGCTCGCCGCCGCCGAACAACTGCGGAGCGCCACCCGGGAGGGAGCGTCGTTCATCGAGACGGCCGAGACGCTCGGCGCGCTCGAGTCGGGCAGCATGGGCGTCGTCACCTCCACCAGCCCGCTGCCGCCGGACATCCTGGAGGTGATCGGCTCGTTGAGTCCGGGAGAGGTCAGCGAGACGATCCAGGCCTCCATCGGCTGGTTGCTGTTCTTCGTGGAGACCCGGGAGGTGATCGGCGAGACGCCCTACGACGTGGCGCGACTCGAGATCCTGGCGGTTCTGGAGGATCAGGAGCGGCAGCGGCTCTTCGACGACTGGTTCCAGCAGCGGCTGATGCAGGCGGACGTGGAGGTGGACAGGTTCTACGGGCGCTGGAACGCCCAGTCGGGCACCGTGCGCGAATCGAGACAGGGGGGCGGTGAGGGCGACGATCGTGAACCCGAGGACGACGGCCCGGAATCGGTGCCGGCCTAGCGGGGCCGCAGGCCGCGGCACCCGTGCCCGCCGGCCGGTCGGATTCGGCTGTCTCGTGGCGCTGGCAGGGGGGTTGCTGGCGTCGACGGGGCTGTTCGCATCGCCGGTGCTGGCGCACCATTTCACCGGCGAAGTGCAGTTGTGGGTGTCGACGATGGACTTTCAGGAGTCGCCCAGCGGTGTTCTGGTCACCGTCGAGCTCCTCGAGCGGGAATACGGCGAGTCGGTCTCCGGCTTCGGCGTGAGGGTTGCCGCCACCGGCGACGGCAACGTGGTCGGGCCCATCGAGTTGCGGGAGTCCGACTTCGCGGTCTACTCGGGTGTGTTGCCGCTGAGCGAGGGCAGATGGGAGATCGTGGCAACCGCTCACCAGGGCAACTCCGCGCTTCCCGCCATCGAAGCGGTGCGGCGCGAGACCCTCGATATCGACGGAACCGGCCGAGTTCTGACAGCCTCGGGGGACGGGCGCTCGGGAGCGGCGACCATCCTGGCGATCGTCCTGCCGATCGGCGCGGTGGTCATTCTCCTGCTGGTCGCGGTAAGGCGCCGCCGCCGGTCACTCCTCGAGGATGAGACCGATGCCGGGGACGACCCGGGTGCCGACGACGCCCCGGATACCGGTGACGCCGCAGAGAACACGACCGGCGGCTCTGCGGCGAGCGCCGAGGCCCCCCGGTGAGTCCATTCGCCAGGCAGGCCCGCGCCTGCAGGCCTGCCCGCTCGCGGCTCCGCCTCATCGCGGGCTCGGTGTTGCTGATCCTGCTGACCGCCGGTGCCGCCGGTGGCGTGGCCGCGCAGGACGACGAGGACGTGAATCGCGGCATCGGCGGCTATTACGAGCCGCGGGGGCCGGTCACGGTGGTTCTGGAGGAGGACCCCGTGGGATACGAGGCGCTGTCTCCGAACTTCGTTCCAGTGATCGCGCGCCTGTTCCACCCGGGCACCACCGAGCCTGTGGCTCCGGACTACGTCATTCTGGCCAGCCTGAGGGATCCGGCCGGCCGGCGTGGCACGGCGACCTTCTCCTTCAACTACCCGAATTTGAGCTACCCCGACGAGTACCCGTTCGGCTTCTACAGGGGCACGGTGATCGTTCCCGCACCCGGCCGCTGGACTGTCGTGGCGAACGCCTTCGACCCGATCGACGAAGCCGAGAGCGACATTCCGACTTCGCTCGGCCACGCCGAGTTGACGATCGATGTGCCCGAGGCGAACACCCTGCTGAGCGCGGCCGAGTTCGGCGAGGTGATCGAACTCCCCGAGGCCAATCCGGGCGAGGTCATCCTCCTCACGGTTCACTCGATCTTCGGCGTGCTGTGGTTCGCCGTGGCGCTGGCTCTGGCGTGCATCAGTTCCCCGAACCGGGCGAAGTGGTTCTCGGTCCGCACCAACGACTTCTTGGAGCGGAACGTGAACCGGCTCGTGCGAGGCGCGATCGCGGTGACCTTCGTCATGTGGCTGACGGGCATCCTGAACCTGAACATCCTGGTGGCCTACCCGCCGCCGCTGTCGGCGAGCCAGGCGCGGGCGCTGTTCACGCTCCCCTACGCGCAGCCCTACACGATCTCCCTGTACCTCAAGATCGCCATGTACTCGGTCATGACGCTGCTGCTCATACCGCTCAGCCGGGCGGCTCGCCGGTCCGCCCGGGGGGCGGCGAGCCGCCCCAGGTGGGCCGGGGTGCGACGCGGCCCCGGGGCCGCCGCGGAGCCCCAGCCGCCACGACGGCCGGCCCG
>JAPPKQ010000041.1:21492-22467 GCA_028819945.1 bacterium
ACCTTCACACTATCTCCCCTTTTTTCCGGTTTGGGGGGGGGGCTCCCCCCCCGGGGGGGGGGGGGGGGGGGGGGGGGGGGGGGGGCCGCCCCCCCCCGCGACAGGTGGGCCGGGATGCGACGCGGCCGCTGGGCCGCAGCGGAGCCGAAGCAGCCTCGACGGCCGGCCGGGCGTTCCCGGCTGCTGACGGTGCCGCGGGTCAGCGTGGCGACGATCGGGCTGGGTGGCGTCGTCATCGTGGTGTGCGTGACGATCCTGAAGTACACGCACATCCTGAGCGAGTCGATCGGCAGCCTCACGCCGTAGAGGGGTCGGAAGGCCCCGACGCCCCGACCCGACGAGTGTCATTCCGGCGAATGCCGGAATCCAGGCCTTGGCCGCCCGACTGGCGTTGCCCTTGGATTGCTCAGCACACCCCGGGGAAGCCGGGGAGTGAAGCGGGCTGCCTCAGGGGCGTATCAGCACCTTGAGTTCATCGTGGGCGGCCATCCGCCGGTACGCCTCGGGGGCCTCATCGAGCGAGACCGTGCCGGTCACGACGACGGTCGGGTCGAGCACTCCGGCGGCCAGCAGCGGGAAGATTCGGTCCCGCAGCCTGATGGAGTCTCCGATGGCGCAACTCAGCGTCAACTCGTCGGCGAACGCCCTGGCGATCGGGTACCGGAACGTCGCATCGAAGTGGGCGCCCACCGAGACGATCCGGCCGCGACGCCGCACCAAGTCGCAGGCGGCCCCGAGCGGCGCCGGGCCGCCGACTGCATCGATGGCGACGTCCGCGCCGCGCCCGCCGGTCAGCTCGGCAATGATTTCCTCGGCCTCTTCGGGTGATGCGGGGATCGCTCCGTTGTCCACTGCCACCTGAAGGCGGGCTGGAAGCCGGTCGGTGACGACAACGGTCGCCGCGCCGACGATCTGGCATGCCAGGCTGGCCATCTGTCCCACGGTGCCCCCGCCCACGATGGCCACGGTCTCACC
>JAPPKQ010000113.1 GCA_028819945.1 bacterium
GTTACCTCCCGAACGGGTGACACTAAATGACTATTAATGTCCATGAATGACTATTACAGCGAAAACGGCCAAGTTGGAAAATATTTATAAATCATGATTTTTCAACACCTTGCCGCTATGCAAAAAATGCATGGCTCGCGGCCACTTACGACCTTGGGGAAACCGGGCCCGCATGAGGCTCGCCACGCCGCTTCCGCTGTGATGATATGGGCCGGGAACCGTTTCGGGGAGGCGACTAGGATGGGGAAATACCAACTGCCGGCGATCGATCCGGCCGACGTCGAGGAACATGCCGGCACCTTCTACCCGGACGCCATCAAGGGCGCGTCCGAGGCGCGGCTCAAGAAGCGGCTGGGGGACGCCGCCGAGCTGACGAAATTCGGCGTCAACCTGACCACCCTGCCGCCGGGCGCGGCCTCCGCGCTCCGCCACTGGCACGCCGAAGAGGATGAATTCATCTACGTTCTCGAAGGCGAGGTGACGGTGGTCAGCGACGCGGGCGATCAGGTCCTGACGCCGGGCATGGCCGCGGGCTTTCCCGCCGGCAAGCCGGACGGCCACATGTTCTGCAACCGCGCCGCCGGCCCGGCGGTGGTCCTGGAGGTGGGAAACCGGGTCGCCCATGATCGGGTGACCTATCCGGACGACGACCTCGCGCTGGTCAAGGAGCCCGGAAATCACCAGTACTACAACAAGGCCGGCGAACCGCTGGGCGAGAGGGTCGCCAATTCTCCCCGCGCCCCGGAAGAGGACGGCTAGATGGAAATCGCCGTCATCGGCGGCGGCCACGGCTGCTATGCCGCCGCCGCCCACCTGACCGAGCAGGGCCACGAGGTGCGGCTTTGGCGCCGGGACGGGGCGGCCCTCGCCCCGGTCCGCGAGACCGGCGCCATCACGCTCACCGACCACGAGGGAACCCGGGACGCCGCCCTGGCGCTGGCGACGGACGACCTCGCGCACGCCATGGCGGGCGCGGAACTGGTGGTGATCCCCCTGCCGTGCACCGCCCACGAGGACCTCTCCAGGGTCATGGCGCCGCATTTCACCGACGGCCAGGTGGTCTACCTGCCGCCCGGAACCTTTGGGAGCTACGTCTTCGCCCGCGCCATGCGGGCGGCCGGCAGCGCCGCCGACGTCGCATTCGCCGAGACCGGAACGCTTCCGTACCTCGCCCGCAAGCAGGGGCCTGCGCACGTCAGGATCAGCGTCTACGCCACCCGGCTGCCGACCGGCGTGTTCCCGGCGAGGGAGACCGGCCGGGCCCTCGGCGTGCTGGCCGAGGCGTATCCGGTGGAGGGGCTGCGGGACGCGCTGGACGGCGCGCTGATGAATGCCGGTCCGGTCATTCATCCGCCGCTGATCGTCATGAATGCGGGTCCGCTGGAGCATTTCGAGGCCTGGGACATCCACAACGAGGGCACCCAGCCGTCGATCCGCCGGGTCACCGACGCCCTCGACGCGGAGCGGATCAAGTTGCGCGAGGCCCTCGGCTACGGCGCCCCTCATTTTCCCCTGGCCGACCACTATGACGACGGCAGGGAAGAGTGGATGTACGGCGATTCGTCCCACCAGCGCCTGACCGACAGCGGCGACTGGCGGGAGAACATCGACCTGCTGAGCCACCGCTACATGCGGGAGGACACCCATCTCGGCCTGTCGTTCATGGCCTCGCTCGGCGAGTGGACCGGGACGGACTTGCCGCTGATCAACGGGTTTCTGGCAATCGGCGCCGGGATTACCGGCGAGGATCTGCGCTCGACCGGCCGGACCATCGAGAGCCTCGGTCTCGCGGGACGGACGCCGGACGAGCTGAACGCCCTGCTCCGGGACGGCATTCCCGCATGACCGAAATCGTCGCTCTCGGCGCGGGCCGCATGGGCCGCGGGATCGCCCAGGTGTTCGCCTTCGCCGGACACAAGGTGACCATTCTCGACTTCAAGGAGCGGCCGCCGGACCGGGTGGACGCGCTGCTCGCCGAGGGCAAAACGGAAATCGCCGAAAATCTCGCCTTCCTCAAGAGCCTGGGGGCGGCAAGCGACGAGCAGATCGAGGGCACGCTCTCACGCATCCGGGGCGCCGGGATCGGCGAGGCCCCGGACCTTCTCGGCGGCGCCCGCTACATTTTCGAAGGCGTTACCGAGACGCTGGAGGTCAAACGGGACGCGATCGCCCGCGCCGGCGCCCTCGCCGGGCCCGAGGCGGTGATCGCCTCGACCACGTCGACCATGCTTTCGGAAACCCTCGCCGGCTTCAGCGCCCGGCCGGAAAATTTTCTCAATGCCCATTTTCTCAACCCGGCCTACCTCATTCCCCTGGTCGAGGTCAGCCCGTCATCCCGCACCGACGAGGGCAGACTGACGGCGTTCATGGACCTGCTGACGTCCATCGGCAAGGTTCCCGTGAGATGCAAGGCGTCGCCCGGCTATATCGTTCCC
>JAPPKQ010000026.1:0-1057 GCA_028819945.1 bacterium
CGCCAAACTCGGGTCAGGGCGCAGCCCGCACGCATGGGCGTACCCGGCGCTGACCGCGGTGAAGGCCCCGCGGGGCGCGTCGGCCACTCCTGAGGCGTCGGGCGAGTGGGGCGTTGCGATGCCGAAGAAGCCCCAGCAGGTGACCGTTCCGTCGGAACGCAGCCCGCACACGAATAGCTGGCTGGCGCTGACCGCGGTGAAGTCCCCGCCGGGCGCGTCGGCCTGACCATGGCCGTTGTAGCCCCAACAGGCGACCGTCCCGCCAGCGCGCACCCCGCACGAGTAGTCCCCGCCGGCGCTGACCGCGGTGAACGCCCTAGCGGGCGCGTCGGCCTGACCGTGAAGACTGAGGCCCCAGCAGACGACAGTCCCGTTGTCGCGCAGCCAACACGAATGGGAGCCGCCGACACTCACCGCGCCGAACCCCGGGCCCGGCGCCGGCTCGGAGGCGCACGCGGCGGCGACCAAACCCACAACGACAAGCCCCAAACGGCCCGAGCGGCCCACGCGTCCCCGCCGCCTGCCGAGGTGCCGCGGCGGCCTTCTCACAGGATCGTCCACCAAACCAACGGCGATTCACTCGTCTGAGGGTCCCCCGGCGGGCACGGGTACGCCGTCGCCCCGCGGGTTCGGCGGGGGTTCCGGGTTGTCGCCTTGGAGGTCGATGGCGAGTCGGCCCCAGGATGTGATGGTGCCGTCGGGGCGAAGCGCGGACGGGCCGGTCGGGCCGGCGGAGACGGCGACGAACGTGCCGCCCGGCGCGTCGATTCGGCCGTACTGGTTGTAGCCCCAGCAGGCGATGGTGGCGTCGCTGCGCAGCCCGCACGAATAGCCGCTGCTGGTCGAGATCGCGGTGAAGGTGCCGCCCGGAGCGTCGGTTCGGCCGTAGCGGTTGTCGCCCCAGCAGGCGATGGTGGCGTCGCTGCGCAGCCCGCACGAATTCTTCCAGCCGGCGGAGACCGCTGTGAAGGCGCCTTCCGGCGCGTCGGCCTGGCCGTACTCGTTGTCGCCCCAGCAGGCGACGGTGGCGTCGCTGCGCAGCCCGCACGAATGCCAG
>JAPPKQ010000026.1:1157-2433 GCA_028819945.1 bacterium
GTTGTCGCCCCAGCAGGCGACGGTGGCGTCGCTGCGCAGCCCGCACGAATGCCAGGTACTCGCGGAGACCGCCGTGAAGGCGCCCTCCGGCGCGTCGGCCTGGCCGTCCTCGTTGCTGCCCCAGCACACAACGGTGGCGTCGCTGCGCAGCCCGCACGAATGCCAGTGGCCGGCGGAGATCGCGGTGAACTCGCCGCCGGGCGCGTCGGCCTGGCCGTCCTCGTTGTAGCCCCAACACGCGATTGTGGCGTCGCTGCGCAGCCCGCACCCATGCCCGCTACCCGCAGACACCGCAGTGAAACCGCCCCCCGGCGCGTCGAACTCCTCGTGGCGATAGAACTTGTCCCAACAGGTGATTGTGGCGTCGCTGCGCAGCCCGCACGAATGCCCGCCGCCTGCGGAGACCGCAACGAACGTGCCCCCCGGCGCGTCGGTTCGGCCGTCCTCGTCCAATCCCCAGCACACCACAGCGCCGCCGCGACGCAGTCCGCACGAATGCACGGTCCCCGCGGACACAGCGACGAAAGGCCCGCCCGGCGGGTGAGCCTGACCGTGCCGGTTGCTGCCCCAGCAGGTGAGGGTGGCGTCGCTGCGCAGCCCGCACGCATGCCCGCTACCCACAGAGACCGCGGCGAACTCGTACTCGAGCCGCTCAGGGGCCACCACCCGCAGCGACGGAACCTCAAGCAGCACCGCCTGCCCCGGCGGCGCTGCTGGTCCCGGCTCCGTCGCCGTCCCTGGACCGTCCGGGTCCGGCAGGTCGGCGACGGGCGGGTTCATGCCGGAGCAGGCTGCGGCGAGCAGCGCTAGGACGGCGACCGCGCCGGCGAGCCGCCGGGGCCGGCCGGCGAGAGCGCGAGGTGGAGCGCTGACGGATTCGTGGCTGGGCTCGCCGGGCGGCGTTGTGCGCGTGCCGCGGGGCGGGCTGGCCGTTCGGGCGGGTCTGCCGGTCATGCGGGTCGCGGTAGGTTCGGCGGCGTGTGCTCAGGCGGGTTTGTTGAGTCGGCAGGCGTGTTCGGTGTCGCCGCCGTCGGTCGTCGTCTCGAGTTTGTAGTTGCGGGGGCACGTGT
Organism: bacterium; assembly: GCA_028819945.1. GTDB lineage: Bacteria > Actinomycetota > Acidimicrobiia > Acidimicrobiales > CATQHL01 > VXNF01. The sequence goes on from JAPPKQ010000026.1 coordinate 2,228, forward strand.
AGGTCCTGGTGACGGTGGCGTCGGCTGTGACTGTGCGAATGCAGGTCCGGCGGGTTGTCGTGGCGACGCGCTCGGTGACGAGCCGGTATCGGGTTTCGCCGGCGGCGACCGCTGGACAGCTGGCCGGTGTGGTGGTGACGGTGGCGTTGACGGTGTCGGTCTTGGTGCAGGTGGGCGGACCGGCGCCGCCGGGCGGTTCGTTGCGG
>JAPPKQ010000005.1 GCA_028819945.1 bacterium
CACACCGCCCCCACATCGACCCGCTCGGCCCGCAGATGCCCCTCCAGCGCCGCCACGATCCGCTCCAACTGCCCCGACTCCCGCAGCGCCGACACCTCCCCCAACCGCAGCAGCGTCCTATGGCCCACCCTGCGCCCCTCCCGAACCGACTCCACCAACGACAAGTACTCATACACCTTGTCGCCCCTGCGGCGACGAGTCGTCTTCACGAACACGCCACCACAATACCACCACCCAACCAACCACACAAGCACCTGTCGCCCCTACACTCAGCGCCCCGAACCGCGCCGAACCACGCAAAACCCCACGTCAACGGCCTCCCCCCACCGCCAAACCCCCCCAACCCGCCAAACTCGGGTCTGAGGCGGCCGGCGGGAGGGGCCGGGTTCAGAGCGGGTTACGCCAACGCAGTCCCGGGAAGCGAGCGAAGTCGCTGTCGTTGGAGTGGAGTTCGGCCTGGTACTCGATGGCCAGCGCGGCGATGTGGGCGTCGGTGACGAGGTTCCCGCCGACGCCCGCCGCGGCGACTGCTTCGGCGAAGATGGCCAAGTGCTGTGTGCCCGGGTTGAGGCCAACGACGCCGGGCGAGCGGAACCACTCGGCTACGAAGCCGACGGCGACGTCGGGCCGGGCGGGATCGCGGAGCACAGAGGGGTGTGTCAGCAGCCGCACGAAGCCCGTCGCCACGATCCAGGGCATTCCGACCCGCTCGGTTCCGTTCAGCAGATCCTCCCACCACCGGCGGGCGGGCGCGTGCAGGGGCGCGTCGGCGCTGTGGGCGTAGACGAGCAGGTTCAGGTCGGGGACGATCACTCCGACCGCGGGCCGGCGAACGCGGCGGCTTCGAGGGAGTCGTTGAGTTGGTTCAGCCGCAAGGGGTCGACACCGGGTCTGAATCCGCTCGGGTGGGGCCTGACCCGGTAGACGGGTCGAGCCTCGGCCGGCGCCGGCGACAGACCCTGCCGCAGGGTGTCGTTGACGACCTGCTTGAACGGCAGGTCCAAGAGCCGGGCGCGTTCCCTGAGAGCAGCGGCGACGTCGTCGTCGAGAGCCAGAGTCGTGCGCACAGGGACATCATAGTGCCTCTCACACTTGCTGCGATGATGCTTCGAGACTCCGGCGGAACCCCCTTTGAGTATCCCCCCTGATCTTGGATTGTTCGTTTCGGGACTGGGACAACTCTTGGAACCCAACCTCGCGAGCCTGATCGACGGGTCGGCCGGAGGCTTCGGACACCGTCGAAGGCGGAATGGTCGTCTCGGGTTCTGGTTCAGTCGACGCCTCCTCTGACGCCTGAGACGGTCTCGAAGACCAAGACCAGAACGGCGGGCAACGCGACGACCATGGCCAGGGCCGACACGGCGAGAACGACGGCGGCCGCCGCCCGGGCGCGCCCGGGCGGCGCTAGCCCGCCGACGAACGCGGCCGCCAAGCCGCCCATCGCGACGCGCAGCGAGTACAACACGATTTGGAGGCTCACGGCCAGGCCGCCGGGGTAGAACAGCCCCGACCCCGTGTCGACGTCGGCCCACCGGTCGGCGAGGAACACGATGCCGACGAACGCCACCGCAAGGCCGCCGAAAGCGATCGTCAGCAGCGCGCCACGGTGCTCGCCCGCGCGGTCGGCCAGTGGCCTCGCCCGCTCCCGGCCGGCGACCCACCACCCGGCAATCCCCAACGCGGCGGCGTACATGCCCACAGCGCCGTAAGTGTTGCCCAACACTCGGGGCGCCCTCAGGCCAGGGCCCCGGCCGGCGCGGGTCTCACGACCCGGCCCCACCGAGGCCGACACGCCGCCGACAACGGTCACTCAAACTCAGCGCGATTCGGGTCCCGCTGCTCCGATGACCGCCAAGCCATAGAAGAACAAGGATACGAGACGCGTCACGGGCCGAGACGGTCGGACCGGCCCAGGACCCCGGCGGCGACTCGCCGGCGGATCGGCCGATACCCGTACCTCACCGGCGAACAGCTCGCCCGCTGCCCGGCTCGGCGCCGACGGCTATAGGTGGCAGCAGGCGCTCGTTTCGCTGGCTTCGGCCTTCTGGCAGGGCGACGGACGGTTCGGGGGTCGCGACTCCCCTCTTCGGCCCGGCCCGGCCCATCGTCCCCGCAGGGGTCAGAGGCCGGCCCGACACCGCCGAGAGGTGAACCCGTGACCGCGACCGAAGCCGAACGCACCGGACTGCGCGCCGAACTCGCCGAGGCCAACGGCCCCGCCGCCGCGAGACTCAGCAGCAACTCCCGCCCGACTGGACACAACTCGCCACCAAGACCGACCTCGCCGCCCTCGGTGCCGAACTCCGCGGCCAGATGACCGTCGTTGGTATAGCGGGATAGACAATGGGGGAAGGAGCCGGACCAGAGCCGCCGGACAAACAGAAAGACCAGGACAGATGACCCGGCCATCGCGCCCGACGCGGAGCGGGCGG
>JAPPKQ010000196.1 GCA_028819945.1 bacterium
GGTCTTTGCGGTGACGGCCGTGCCGGACACCGAGGCCGAGACCGGCGAGCACGTGGCGATGTTGCTCACGCCCGATTTGTTGAACGTCGTCCCCGGAACGCCCGTCCGTGCCGTGGTGAACCTGACCGACACCGCCCTGACCCCGGTGACGGCGGCGTACGAACGGGAGAGCTACAGCGCGGGCGAGGGCGGCGCCGCGGTGGAGGTGGCCCTGGTGCTCGACCAGCCGCCCGGAAGGGAGGTGACGGTGCCCGTGGCGCACGCGGGCGAGGGCGGCGCCTCCGCCGCCGACTACAACAGCGCGGCGATTCCCGCCTCCGTCACGTTCGCGGCGACCGAGACCCGCAAGGGCTTCACGGTCAGGGCGACTGCGGACACCGTCGCGGAGACCGGCGAGCGGGTGCGGTTCACCATCCCGAACCGTCAGTTGCTGCCGCCGGGGGTGGAGGTGGGGACGCCGCCCGCGGCCACCGTGCACCTGACCGAAACGCCGCCGCTGGCGGTGTCGTACGAGCACGACAGCTATACCGTGCAGGAGGGCAGCCAAGTGGAGGTGGCGGTGGTGCTGGACCGGGCACCGGGGCAGTCGGTCACCGTGGACCTGACCCGCGCCAACCAGGGCGCCACCACCGATGCCGACTACGGCGGCGTGCCGGCGAGCGTCACCTTCGGGGCGGCCGAGACACGCAAGACGTTCACGGTGAACGCCGTTCAGGACGGCGTGTTCGAGACCGGGGAATCGGTGCGGCTCGGGTTCGCGGCGTTGCCAGCCGGGCTGAATGCAAGCCCCACGCCGGAGACGACCGTGCACCTGACCGAGGATCCTGCGCCCGCGGTACGGGTGGGATACGAGCAGAACAGCTACAACGCGCAGGAGTTGGGTGCGGCGGCGGAGGTGGCGGTGATACTCGACCGTGCGCCGGGGCGGTCGGTTACCGTCAACCTGACTCGGACGAACCAGAACGGCGCGTCGGACGCCGACTACAGCGGCGTGCCGGCGACCGTGACGTTCGGGCCGGCGGAGACCCGCAAGACCTTCCAGGTGTCCGCTGTGGCCGACGGAACGGATCCAGGGGAGTCGGTCCTGCTTGGGTTCGCCTCTGCCCTGCCGGCGGGCGTGATGGTCGGCACGTGGCCGACCACACAGGTGCACCTGCGGGAACTCGGAGTGTTTGGAAATATCTCGACCGTATGGTTCGAACAAGACCGCTACGTAGCGCGTGAGAGTGGGCCGTCGGCACGCGTCACCGTACGGATCCATCCGCTGACCAACACGACTACGGTGCCTTTGGCGGCGCTGAACCAAAACGGCGCCACAAACGCCGACTATAGTGGTGTGCCGCGCAGCTTGACCTTCGGGGTCAACACGGCACCGCACCGGACTTTCACGGTGACGGCCAACGCCGACACCGACACCCCGGAACCGGACGAATCGGTGCGGTTGGTCTTCGACAATCTGCCGTCGGGGTTGAGCGCGACCGAACCGTCGGCGGCTACCGTGGATCTGCTGGACGTGAGCACCAAGCTGGTCCGGGTGCGCTTCGAGCGCGACAGCTATACGGCCCGGGAGGGCGGCCCGCCGGCGCGGGTGGCGGTGGTGCTCGACCAAGCGCCGGGGCGTTCGATTACGGTGCCGCTGACCGCGACCAACGAGGGCGCGGTGGACAGCGACTACGACGGCGTGCCGGTGAGCGTCACGTTCGCGCCCGGTGAGACGCGCCGGACGTTCACGGTCAGCGCGCCGCGCGACCACTTGCCCGAGAGCGGCGAAGAGGTGCGGCTGACCTTCGGCACGCTGCCGCGCGGCGTGATCACGGGCACACCGCCGGCCGCAACCGTGCACTTGATCGATGCCGCCACCACCGCGGTGCGGGTGCGTTTCGAGCGCGACAGCTATACCGCCCGGGAGGGCGGACCGGGTGCCGAGGTGGCACTGCGGCTCGACCGGGCACCCGGGCGCGAGCTTCAGGTGCGGGTGGCCGTGACTCCCGACGGCGGCGCAGTCGCCGCGGACTACGGCGGACTGCCGACCACCGTGACTTTCGGCGCGGACGACACGCGCGCCGTCTTCGCAGTGCGCGCGACGCCGGACAACGAACCCGAGACCGGCGAGAGGCTGCGCATGAGCTTCGCGATGCTGCCCGCGGGCGTGAGCGCCGGCACCCCGGAGGAAGCAACCGTGCATCTGATCGACGCGACCCTGACGGGGGTGGCCGTATCGTTCGAACACGGCAGCTACAACGCCCACGAGGGCGGATCGGGGGCGGTCGTGGGGGTGGTGCTCGATCGGGCGCCCGGACGCACGATCGCGGTGCCGCTCGCGACGACCAACCAGGGCACCACGACCGACGCCGACTGGAGCGGCGTGCCCGCGAGCGTGACGTTCGCGGCGACGAAGACCAGCACCACCTTCACGGTGGAGGCG
>JAPPKQ010000126.1 GCA_028819945.1 bacterium
GCGAGGACCTCGCGGGCGACCCGGGCGGCGTCGTCCCGAACCTGGGCGAGGGAGGCGCCGTCCCGCATGCGCCCCACGGTGCCGAGATCTCCCCTGAAGTCCGGCTGGTCCGCCACCCAGGCGTCGACCTCGGCCGACGGGAACGCGAATCCGGCGGGCATCACGGCGGCCACGTCGTAGCGGCCTTCCCCGATGGTCATCGCCTGCCCCACGGCGGGCCGGCCCGTCTCGTCCTCCACGTCGCGGGCCAGCGCCGCGCTTATCACGGCCCGGCCGTCGCCCCCCGCGAGGCGTGGCACCGCGCCCTCGACCGCCGGCACGCCCAGCACCTCGAAGAAGCCCTCGGTGATGGTGGTCACCGCCCGGACGCGCGTCGGCCCCGCGCCGCGCACCACGCGCTCCCGCGTGCTGTAGCCCGCCAGCCGGACCGTCCTGAGGCGGCGGTTCCACTCGTCGATCCGGCCGAGCCACACCGCGGATTCCCTGCCGTCCCGCGAATCCACCCGGGCAACCGTCACCAGTCGGTCCGCGGCCGGGTACGGCAGCGGGCGCCACAGGACGCCGTAGGCGACGGCCAGGACCGCGGAGTTCAAGCCCAGCCCCACGGCGAGGATGCCCGCCGCCAGGACCGTCACCCCCGGCTGCCGGATCAGCGAGCGCGCGGCGTAGCGGACGTCGTGCGCGAGCGATTCGAGCATCTCGAATCCCGCCTGGCTTCGCCCCGAGCGGTTTCCGTCCCAAGCGCCGCCGTGGTCGCGACGGAACCAACCGTTATCTCGGGGCCCGGCGAAGGCCTCGTCTCATGCCTAGGAGCTTGCGCCGCAGAACGCCAACGGGGTGCGTGCCGCGGCGCAAGCTCCTGGGACGGTGGGGGCTGGGGCCGACCCGGAGCCTGCGACGGGCTGGCGGCGCTAGCTGCTCTCACTCGCAGGCGCCGCCGTCGCGGTCTCGGCCTCGTCGTCGAACGGGTCGCCCGGACAGTTGCGGCGAGACACTGGGCACCACTTCCAATAGACCTTGACGCTCCAGGGCTCGCCGGGGCTCCACAGTCCGTCGAGGGGCCACCAGCAGTCGCCGTACGGTGGATTGCGCCCGTCGTCGCCGCAGACCCACCTCGATTGCCCGGACTCCAGGAGGTACGGGTCCGGCCAGGGCTCCAACCGATCTACTGCCATACCGTTCACGATCAGCTCGGCCCCGAAGCGAATCCGCACCATGCCGCCGCCACGACCGCCGCCCAAGCCTCCCACGCACGAGAGGCGGGCGTTCCAGAAGGCTCGGTCCGGATTCGCACCCTGGCGTGCTCGCGGTTCCGCGTCGACGTCGCACGGTTCAACGCCGCTGAATTGCCTCTCAGAATCGTCCGACGTGATAGACGTAGGCCCGGCCGGCGTGGCGGCACAACCCCCGGCCAGCACGAGGCCGGCTACGAAAGCGCACGCCTTGCGAGCCATGAACCCAAGCATAGGCCCAAGGCAGTACATCCGCCGGGCGCGACCTGCTTGAGGTCGGCATGGACGCTACCGAAACCTCGTTGGCGTCACGGCAAACCGAACACGAACAGGTTGTTGCCGGCGCTCGGGCGCTGGTCCGGGGTGAGCCCGGCGAGGCCGAGCGTGTTCAGCGAGTAGCCCGTGCTGACGGCGACGTACTGCCGCCCGTCGACCGCGTAGGTGATGGGGAAGCCTGTGACCGGCGAGCCGAGGTTGATCTCCCAGAGCACCTCCCCCGTCTCGTGGTCGAGCGCCTTGAAGCGGCCGTTGGCATCGCCGCCGAAGACGAGGCCGCCGCCGGTCGCGACGAGCGACATGGTGAACGCCGGCTGATCGTGCGTCCAGACGGTGCGGCCGGTCTCGGCCGAGATGGCCTGGATGGTGCCCAGGTGCTCCTCGCCGGGCGTGACCTCGGTCCGCACCGTCAGGTCGTACCAGCCGACGCCGGCCGAAGCCATCATGCGGCCGCAGGTGTGGCGCAGCGGCATGTACATCAGGTTCGTCAGGGGACTGTAGGCGCCCGCCTCCCAGTCCTTGCCTCCCTGCCAGGTGGGGCACGCCATCACCTGCTGCCCCGCGGCGGTGAAGGTCACCTCGGCGTTCTCGGTCACCGCCCCGGTGGCGCCGTCGATGCCGCTGACGACGTTCTGCGAGACCGTCGGCCGCGCCCAGAGGAACTCCCCCGTCTCGCGGTCGAGGGTGTAGACGATGCCGGTCTTGCCCGGGATGCCCGTCACCACGCGCCGCTCCTCGCCGCGCCGGAGCCGCGGGTTGATCCAGGTGACCTCGGCCGGGTCGGGCGAGACGGCGGTATCGACGAGGATGCGCTCGAAGGGGTGGTCGAGATCCCAGTGGTCGTTCAGGTGCTGGTAGTACCAGCGGATCTCGCCGGTGTCGGCATCGAGGGCCAGGGTCGAGTTGTGGTAGAG
>JAPPKQ010000098.1 GCA_028819945.1 bacterium
GGCGTGCGCTGCTGGCGCACGCCGGCCCGCCGCCGGAACGGTGAACGTGAACGTCGTGCCGCGCCCGGCGCCGGCGCTCACCGCTCGGATGCGCCCGCCGTGCGCCTCGACGAGCCCATTGCAGATCGCGAGCCCGAGGCCGTAGCCGGCCGAGGTGCCTTCCGCCGCGGCGGCGTGCCTGCGAAAGAGATGCGGCAACCGCTCCAGAGCCACCCTCGGCCCTGGTCGGAAACCGATATCGCAACGTGTGCGTCCTCGCGCGCCGCCGCCACCCGGATGGGGGTCGCCTCGGGCGCGTGCCTAGCTTAGCTAAGCTAGCGGCGTTGACGAAGAGGTTGTTGAGCACCTGCGCGATGCGCCGGCGGTCGGCCATCACGAGGGGGAGGCCCGAGGGAAGCTCGACGAGGACGGCGTGGCGGCCGCCGCCGCTGACGAACGTGCTTCGCGCCCGCTCCACCAAGCGGGCCAGCTCCGAGGGCTCGGGCGCGACCGAGAGCGTGCCCGCCTCGATGTGCCCCGCATCCAGCAGGTTGCTGATCTGGCCGCGCATATGCCGGGCCTGCTCGACGATGATGCGGTGGAACTGGACACAGTCACCTATTCGGTGCCGATCCGGCACGCCTACCGGCCGGTGTGGGTGTAGCTGTACCACGACCGGGCGGCGATCGCGGTCGGTGCCGAGGTGCTCGCCGAACATCGCCGTCGTTCCGCCGGGGCGCGAAGGTCCTCGACGCGGGTCACGTGCTGCCGCTGCTCGAGCGGAAGCACCGGGCCGTGCCAGAGCCACCGGCGGCTCCTTGACTGGCGGCTGGCCCCGGTGTGGGCAGCAGGCGCGGGCCGAGCTCACCAAGTCACACGCGCACGCCCGACCAGGAATGGCCCGGATGCTGCGGTTGATGGAGGCGCACGCGGCAGCGGCCGGCGAGCGTGCGGTGAGGGCCGCCCTCCAGCGTGGCTCATCCTCCGGCAGCAGGAGGCGAGCCCGCCGCCGGTGTGCCCGCAGGTCACGGGCGTGAAACCGGAGCTGCCGCGCCGGTCGCGGCCCCAGCCCCGACGCTGTCGGCGTACGAGGCGCTGGTGGAGGGCGCTCGCTGATGGCCACCGCGATTACCGAGCCCCCGCACGTGGCCACGGACCTGAAGTCGCTACGTCTGTCGACAGTCGCGTCGCAGTGGCAGCCCTCGCCGACCAAGCCGTCCGCCAGCCTCAGACGCCGGCCCACTGCCTGGCGCAACTGGTCCACCTGGAGGTCACCGCATGCCGGGAGCGCCGCATCCAGGACGCCCGCTTCCCGATGCTGAAGACCCCGGACGCCTTCTCGTTCGAGGTGCAACCGGCCCTCGACCGCGACGCCCCCCTGCAGGTGTTCGACTGCCGCTTCGTCGCCGAGGCCACCACCGTCGTGTTCTGTCGGCGGGGTCAGCACGGACAAGACGCATTCTGTCCATCGCCTTGGGGATGGCCTGTTGCCAGCACGACTACCGGGTGCGGTTCGTGACCGCGACCGAGCTGGTCACCATGATCGTTGAGGCGCAGCAGTAGGGCCGTCTCGCCCGCCAGCTCGCCCTGCGCGTCCGCTTCGACATCGTCCACGTCGACGAGCCGAGCTGGGCTACGTCCCCTCGACAAGACCGGCACCGGCCTGCTGTTCCGGTTCATCAGGCAGCGCTATGACCGCCGGAGCCTGCTGGTGACCACGAATCTGCCGTTCGCGCGTTGGTCCGAGCTCTTCCTCGACCCGACCGCGGCCGCCGCGGTCATCGACGGGGTCGTCCACCACGCGCGGTGCCGCAGACCACGGGCGGCAGCGGCCGCGCTGCTCGCCGAGGGTGGCGATGCGGTAAGGCGGCGGGACTTCGCTGCCCTTCGCTGCCTCTGCGGGGTGGCTCCTGTCACCCGCCGTTCGGGGAAGAGCATGATCGTGACGCGGCGGCTGGCAGCCCACGACCGGCTACGCGATGCCGCCTATCACTGGGCCCGCGTCGCCGCCCACCGCGACCCGGCCAGCCACGACAAGTACCAGTCGCTCCGGGCTCCCGGTCACGGCCACGCACGCGCGCTGCGCTCGGTGGCGGACCGCCTGCTCGGCGTCGCCTGCGCGATGCTGCGCGCCGGCGCCCGCTTCGACCCGCACCGTGTCGGCAGTGCCGGCTGATGAGCCGCTCCTCAAGTCGCAGCTCCCGGCGTCTGCAGATCGGCTTCCGGCGGTCCACCGCGTCCCGGGAGCGCCGTGGACGGCCGGGCCGCCCCGTCCAGGCCGCAAGGCCCACAATTGCCATCCGAGCCGCGGGGCGGACGGGGTGTCACCCGGAAGGGCCGTAGCGAAGCGGAGGACGTGCGCAGCACGTTGACACGCCGGCCGTCCCGCAGCTACGCGCCCCGACCGCCCGACAAGCTGCAGTGCGTTCCGGGAG
>JAPPKQ010000449.1 GCA_028819945.1 bacterium
GCGCCCACACCTCCATCTCGCCGAAGCGCTGGCCGCCGAACTGCGCCTTGCCGCCCAGCGGCTGCTGGGTGATCATCGAGTACGGGCCGGTGGAGCGCGCATGGATCTTGTCGTCCACCAGGTGGGCCAGCTTGAGGATGTAGGCGTAGCCGACGGTCACCCGCTGGTCGAAAGGCTCGCCGGTGCGGCCGTTGTAGAGGACGGCCTTGCCGTCCGCGCCCACCAGGCGCCGCCCGTCGGAGGCCTCCGGTCGCATGTTCTCCAGCAGCGCGCGGATCGACGGCTTGTCGCCGGTCGGGCCGAGCGTCGGGGCGTCGTCCCAGCGGGCGCCGTCGAAGACCGGCGTCTCGATGAACACCGACGGCGGCGTGGTCGGGCGGGTCTTCTTCTCGGTGCCACGGACCGGCTCGTCACCCACCGCCTCGCCGTTCACCTGCCAGCCCCAGCGAGCGGCGTAGCCGAGGTGCGCCTCCAGGATCTGGCCCACGTTCATCCGCGAGGGCACGCCGAGGGGGTTCAGGATGACGTCCACGGGCGTGCCGTCGGCCAGGAACGGCATGTCCTCGACCGGCAGGATCTTGGCGATCACGCCCTTGTTGCCGTGGCGGCCGGCCAGCTTGTCGCCGACGCTGATCTTGCGCTTCTGCGCCACGTGGACGCGCACCAGCTCGTTCACGCCGGGCGGCAGCTCGTGGTCCTCCTCCCGCCGGAAGACCTTCACGTCGATCACCTTGCCGGCGTCGCCGTGGGGGACCTTCAGCGAGGTGTCCCGCACCTCGCGCGCCTTCTCGCCGAAGATGGCGCGCAGCAGGCGCTCCTCGGGAGTGAGCTCGGTCTCGCCCTTGGGCGTGACCTTGCCCACCAGGATGTCGCCGGGACCCACCTCGGCGCCCACGCGCACGAGGCCGTTCTCGTCGAGGTCGGTGAGCACCTCGTCGGAGAGGTTGGGGATGTCCCGGGTGATCTCCTCGGCGCCGAGCTTGGTGTCGCGGGCGTCGATCTCGTGCTCGTGGATGTGGATGGAGGTGAGCACGTCATCGCGGACCAGCCGTTCGCTGACGATGATGGCGTCCTCGAAGTTGTAACCCTCCCAGGACATGTACGCCACGAGGACGTTCTTGCCCAGGGCCAACTCGCCGTGGTCCGAGGAGGGCCCGTCGGCGAGGAGCTCGCCCTCTACGACCCGGTCGCCGGCCTGCACCAGGGCGTGCTGGCGGATGCAGGTGTCCTGGTTGGAGCGGGCGAACCGCGCCAGGGGATGCACCTCGCGGCCGAGGTTGTCGTAGTGCATCGTGATGGCCCGACCGTCGAGGTCGATCACCTCGCCGTCGTCGAGGGCCAGGATCACGTCGGCCGCGTCGCGTGCCGCCCTGGCTTCGATGCCGGTTCCGATGTAGGGAGCCTCGGCGCGCTGCAGGGGAACGGCCTGGCGCTGCATGTTGGAGCCCATCAGCGCCCGGTTGGCGTCGTCGTGCTCGACGAACGGGATGAGCGCGGTCGCCACCGAGACGATCTGCTTGGGCGAGACGTCCATCCGCTCGATGTCGCTGGGCGGAGCGAAGACGATCTCGGTGGTGGCGCCGAAGAAGTGCTCCTCCTCCAACTGCAGCTTGAGGTCCTCCAGCGAGGCGGCCTGCGGGGAGCGCCGTGCCAGCACGCGCGGGTTGCGGAAGGTGCCGTCGGGGTTCAGCGGCGCGTTGGCCTGCGCCACCACGTACTCCTCCTCCTCGTCCGCGGTGAGGTACTCCACCTCGTTGGTCACCTGGCTCTCGCGCACCACGCGGTACGGCGTCTCGATGAAGCCGTGCTCGTTGATCCGGCCATAGGTCGCGAGCGCCCCGATGAGCCCGATGTTGGGTCCTTCCGGCGTCTCGATGGGACACATCCGGCCGTAGTGGCTGAAGTGCACGTCGCGGACCTCGAACCCGGCGCGCTCCCGTGACAGGCCGCCGGGCCCCAGAGCCGAGAGCCGGCGCCGGTGCGTCAGCCCCGACAGGGGGTTCACCTGGTCCATGAACTGGCTGAGCTGGCTGGTGCCGAAGAACTCCTTGATGGCAGCCACGACGGGGCGGATGTTGATGAGCGTCTCGGGGGTGATGGCCTCCATGTCCTGGGTGGTCATGCGCTCGCGCACGACGCGTTCCATGCGCGAGAGGCCGATCCGCACCTGGTTCTGGATCAGCTCGCCGACCGACCGGATCCGGCGGTTGGCGAAATGGTCCTGGTCGTCGAGCCGGTACCCCTGCTCGTAGCGCACCAGGTGCAGCAGGTAGGTGGAGGTGGCCAGCAGTTCGGCGACGCTCAGCGTGGCCTGATCGGGCGCAGGGGCCTCGACGTCGATGTCGAAGATCTCTCTGATGCGCTCGACCTCCTTGCCGAGCTTGCGGTTCAGCTTGTAG
>JAPPKQ010000088.1 GCA_028819945.1 bacterium
GGGCGCAGCACCCGCCAGGTCGTCGAGGACCACCTCGCCGCGGTCCTGACCGGCGACCCGGTTGCCATGGCGGCCGACTATGCCCCCGGCGCGATGCTCGTTCGCCACGACGCGTCGTACGACGGCGCGGCAGTGATCGCCGAGTACTTCACCTCCGTCCCGCAGCGTCTCGGAGGCGGCGAGGTGGTCTTCGGCGAGCGGAGCCACCGCAGCGACGGGAGCGTCTCGGTGCGCTGGCGCATCGCCGGGGGTCCCGGCGACGGCACGTCCGGGTGCGACACTTTCACCACCGCCGGCGGATTCATCGTCCACCAGACCGTCGCCCTCGACGACGCCGACTTCTGATGCACTCCCTACCATGAGGCGCCGATCATGACCACGACCACCACCCCCCGGACCGTCACCATCGAGACCTACGCCGCGGCGCAGCAGTGCTACCGCAACCGCGACCTGCGCCAGGGTTCCTACGACGAGGGCGACGTCGTCATGGCCGACGTGGTGATCAACCTGCACGGAGCCGAGCACCGCAACCGGCGCCGCCTCGAGAACCGCCTGTTCCGGCGCGACACCTTCTGGCACTACGAGCAGGACCTGTTCCCGGTCATCTTCGACGAGACGCTGGCACCGCACCTCGCGGCGGGACGCACCGAGCTGGTGCGCTTCAGCCACCAGCTGATGATGAACCTCGCCGCGCTCACCGCCGGCGTGGACCGCCCCGAGGGAACCCCCGAGGAGACCTTCCGGCTCTACGACTACCTCATGCTGTTCATCGAGGGCGCCACGATCGCGCACTACACGGGCGACAAGGAGGCCAAGTCGGCGGAGATCCGTGCCGCCGTGCAGGCCTTTCACGAGGAGTTCTTGGTGCCGGGCATCGATCGCCGCCAAGGCGTCCTGGACCGGATCGCGGCCGGCGCGGCGGAGGAGTCCGAGCTGCCCCCCGACGTGCTGAGCGTCCTGGTACGCAACCAGGACAACCTGGACCTCACCCCGGAGATCATCTGCCGGGAGGTGGCCTTCTACATGCTGGCCGGGGCGCACACCAGTGCCACTGCCTTCACCCGGGCGATGCACAACATCTTCTGCTGGCTCGAGGAGCACCCCGAGTCCGCCGAGCAGCCGCGCCAGGATCGGCTCTTCTGCCAGCGCGCCACCCACGAGACGATCCGGCTGCAGCCCTCCAGCCCCGTGGCGGTGCGCTGGGCGGAGGCCGATGTGGAACTCGCCGACGGCACCGCCGTCCGCGCCGGTGACAAGGTTGTCATCGACCTGCCCACAGTGAACCGCGATCCGGCGGTCTTCGGCGACGACGCGGAGGAATTCAACCCGCTGCGGGAGGTCCCCGAGGGAGCGCACCCGTGGGGTCTCAGCTTCGGCATGGGCATGCACGCCTGCATCGGCCAGGACCTGGCCGCGGGCATCGTCCTCGACGCGGAGACCGGTCTCGACGGGCATCTGTTCGGCATCACGCCGGTGGCGGTGCAGGCGATGTTCGATCACGGCTGCGTCCCCGATCCCGAGGACCCGCCCGAGATGGACGCGTCCACCACGCGGCCCTACTTCGGGCGCTACCCGGTGATCTTCACCAAGGCACCCTGAGCGGCAGGCTCCTCCCGACCCTCGATCCGAACCGAACAACCGTCCACTCCATCCGACCTCCGGAGGCACCTCACATGGCAATCACAGCGACCGCACCGAGCACAGCAGAACTCGCCGCGATGACACCGGAGGACTTCGTGGGGCTGCTCCGGGCCGAACTCTCCAAGCCCGGTTGCGGCATGGGCGACCACCCGGTCGTGTCCGCCATGGAGGACGGCAGCGTCACGGTCCCGCAGCTGGTGCTGTTCTGCGAGCAGTTCTACCTGCACATCTCGCGCATGCTTCCGTGGATCGGGGCCATCTACGTCAACTGCCCCCACGAGGACGTGCGCACCACCCTGGTCAAGAACCTGGCCGAGGAGTGCATGGGCATCGAGACCGGCACCAAGGCCCATCCCGAACTGCTGCTGGAATGGGGCGCGGCGCTCGGCGGTGACACCGACGCCATGCGCCGAGCCGAACAGCTGCCCGCCGGGCGCCGGCTCACCGAGTACTTCGAGTTCATGGGACTGTGCCGGGACTGGTGCGTGCCGCTGGCCGCCATCGGCATCGGTCTGGAGTCCTTCGTCCCCGACACCTTCACCCGCATCGTGGCCGCCCAGAAGCAGCACTACGGCATGAGCGATGCCGACCTGATCTTCTGGACCATGCACATCCTCGCCGACGCCGAGCACGGCGACGAGGGCATCGAGATCGTCTCGGAGTACGCCAGGACCCCGGAGCAGCGCGACGCCGTGTACCACTGCACGCTCGAGACCGGCCGCCTCTTCTACGACATGTGGGAC
>JAPPKQ010000381.1 GCA_028819945.1 bacterium
CCATGGAACCATGGCGGCTTATCAGGCGGCCAAGGAAGTCATTCTGGCCTACCAGCGGCCGGAGGACGTAGCCGTCCTCAATTGGGATGACCCTACGGTGCGCGCAATGGCCGGGCGCGGGCGCGGCCGCCCCCTGTTCTACAGCGTCCATGAATCGCTGAAGTCCGGCGTCTACCGCGACGGCAGCGCCCTGGTACTGGCCTCGGCAGGCGAGCGCCGGGTACTTTGTCACGATTCCGATCTGCGCCTGCGCGGTCTGCACAATCTCGGCAACGCGGCCGCGGCCGCCGCCGCCGCCGTCACCCTGGGCGCGCCACCAGCCGCCATTGCCCACGGCCTCAAGGCCTTTAGGGGCCTGCCACACCGGCTGGAATGGATCGCCGACAAGGGAGGCGTGACCTACTACAACGATTCCAAGGCCACCACGCCGTTTTCCACCCAGTACGCCCTGCAGGCGTTTGAGCAGCCTGTTCTGCTGCTCGCCGGGGGCTACGACAAGGGCACGCCGTTCAACGATCTCGCACACGCCACCCAAGCCCGTGTCCGCATCGCCCTGCTGTACGGCAACACCGCCGACAAACTGGCACAGGCCCTTCAGCGGGTGCCCGCACCACCCGAAGTCATCCTGCTCCCCACCCTCGACGACGCGCTGCGTCGCGCCGCCGAGCTGGCCTTACCCGGCGACGTGGTACTCCTCTCCCCGGCCTGCGCCAGCTACGACCAATTCCCCCACTACGAAGCCCGCGGCGACCATTTCCGCGCCTTGGTGGACGAACTGCCCTAGTGTGGCAAGTGGTTTGAGGCATAAATTGATGGCGTAATAAAACGCCTCGATTTCTGCGTCTCCCGGTCGTCCAGGGCCTTGGCGACACCGCGCACGGGCAACATCCGCAAGCCTGCCCTGGAGGCCGGATGGCGGTTTACTCGGAGAAAACTGTCCAAGCAGTATAACGCCTTTATTATCAAGTTCTTAGCAAAAAATAAATTGCCCTAGACGGCCATGATAGAGGGTTAATCGGGCGCGTTCATCAATGTATTGGCGCCAAGTGGCCCGACAGACCCCTGCCGGGCGCCGCTGAGCTGCAGCGCCTCGCCGCGCTCGGCCTCGCCGCGCATGGCGTCCACCTGCCGCAGGCCGCCCTTGAAGTGCGGCGTCACGTAGCCGCTGATGACCAGCTCGGCGCGGCCGGGCCCAACGTACTGCCGGGACGGCCTGACGCCGAGTACGTCCTGCCGCGCTCAGCGCCAGGCACAGGCGCACCGTATGCGCTCGTAGGCGGCGGTCCCGCGGGGCATGGGAATTACCGCAGAACATCAGGGATCAGCCGGTACGAAACGTCGTGAGAAAACGGCGAGCGGCGTCACCGGGCTGTTCATTTTGCATCGCTTGCGGCGCCAGGATCGGATAGGTCAAGCCCGCCTCCCGGAACGCCGCCAATTGTTCCCGGCAGCGGGAAAGCGGCCCGACAAGGCATACCGCATCCAAAAGCCGGTCCGAAACCGCTGCCGAGACCGCGCCGGTATCGCCGCGGTCGACCGCCTTCGTCATTTCTTCCGCCTCCTCCTCAAAACCGCTGCGCCGAAACATTCTTGCGTAGTGGGGCATTGCCGCATAGAGCGTCAGAAAACGGCGCGCCGCCTGGCGGGCAGCGCCCAGTTCTTCCGACAGAAACGTCGGGATGAGCAAGGAAACAAGGATTTCCTGAGGCTGGCGCCCGGCTCGCGCAGCCGCCTTTGCGGTGCGGCCGACCAAGTGCTGAAAGTGCGTTCTCGAAGCAAGATAGAGCATCAGGCCATCAGCGATTTCTCCTGCCAGGTCCGCCGTCTCCACGGCAATGCCGGCCAGGTGGATGGGGATAGGATGCTGAGCGGTCCGCAGCGCAGCGCGAATACCCTCCGGCGCTTCGCCGGCAAACACCCGGCGCAGCCATGCGGTCGTGTCGCGCAGGGCCTCGCTCGGGCGGCGCCACTCAATTCCCAGGGCGCGGACCGCGCGGGCATTGTTGACGCCGATGCCCAGGATCAGGCGGCCGCCGGACAGCTCGTCGATCGCCACCGCCGCGGCGCCCAGCAGAGCCGGATGACGCAGGTAGAGATTGGCGATACCGGTTCCGACCGTAATGCGGCTGGTGGCCGCGGCAATAGCCTGCACCGTAGCCATGACATCATTGTTGAGCCCCCCTTCCACGGCGAAGACGCCGTCAAACCCCTGTCCCTCGGCAAGTGCTCCCAGGCCGGCGGCCTCGGTATAGCTCAGGCCCTGGGGGTAGAGGGACACGCCAAGCAGTTTCATGTTCACTATTCTCCCGCGGTGGCTAGTGCCCTGAGTCGGTAGCCCGCCTACGAAGGCGGCGCGGATTTGCCGGCGTGTCGTCCCCCGT
>JAPPKQ010000075.1 GCA_028819945.1 bacterium
GGATAGAGCAGCGGAACCGTGCCGTCGGTAACCGACTCGCGCAGGTGCTCGCGCACCCGGAAGTCGACGACCCTGCCCGTCGACACCGCGGCACCCGCAGCGGACAGGGAGCATTCGAGTTCCGCGATTCGCGTCGCGGCCGCCGCGGCCGGGTCGCCTGAGACGATACGGATGAACGCGTCCCGATCCTCGGGGTGAACAACGCGGGCGAAGGGCACCAGTTCTTCCTGGACGGCCTCCTCCTCGCCTGATCCGACGCTCGTTGAGATGGTCACCTCCGCTTGCGGCGCGCCCTTGACGAGGTGAATGACCACATTCTCCTGCAACACGCCGGTGTCACGGAACGCCCTGTTTCGTGCCTCGAACAGATGGATCCGGCGTAACGCGGCATTCTCAAGCAGCGCTTGGCGAAACGCCCGGAAGTAGGGGCCGTTACAGAAACTCCTCGGTGTGATCGCCACCAGTTGACCGCCCGGATTGAGGAGTCCTAGGGCGAGAGCGACGAACGCGGCGTACAGGTTCGTGACGTTGATGCCGGCGCCTGACAGCATCTGCCGCACCGCCGAGGACGTGGCGAGCTTCTGGTACGGCGGGTTCAAGATCGCTAGATCGAACCCGCCGTCCTGTGGAGCGAAGAGCCTTCCCTCCAGCCTTTCGCAGGCCCACTCCACGAAGTCCGCCAGCATGGCCCGAGCCGTGATCGACGGCGAAACCTGCGTGCAGGCGCGCATCGTCTCGGTCAGGGTCCCAAGCAAGTCCCGGTCGATCTCGACTGCCGTCACGTCCAAGTCGACGCCCCAGACCTCGAGAACCGCTCGGTCAACCAGGGCAGCCGCCAGTGAGCCGACGCCGGCACCGGCGTCGAGTACCCGCGCCGGACCCGCCGGCGGGTCGAACATGCTGGCCAGTAGCGAAGCGATCGGTGCCGGAGTGAAGAACTGTCCGAGAGCGGACCGCTGCGCCTCGGAGCGCCCGGCGCTCTCCGCGACACGGCGCGCCTCGGTGCCGACGGTCAACTCCGTGGGTGCCGCAGGTGCCGCAATTCGAAGTCCGTCTGCCATGGTTCCCCAGTTTGTACCAGGCTTGTGACGCTCCAGCGGTTCTCCGATGCCAGTCAGGTTTGCGGCCCTGCGAATAACGGTCCTGCGCTACGGTTCCGCCATGACTTTCTCAAGCGACACCAACGACAGCAACGGTGGCTCGGGGCGGCTCGAAGCGGTTGACCTGCTGATCCGGGCCGGCCATGTCGTCACCATGAACCCGCGGCGGGACATCATCCGGCGCGGCGCGGTGGCGGTGCGGGGCAGCGACATCGTGGCGGTGGGCCCCGAGGCCGACCTGCGCGCCCGCTACGAGGCGGCGGCCGAAGCGGGCGGCGACCGGTTCGTGCCCACGCCCGGCATGGACAACAGCCACATCCACATCACCGGCGAGCCCCTCACCCGCGGTTACGTGCCCGACGACATCGACTTCGCGGAGAACGTCTTCGGGTGGCTATGCCCGCTGTACGCCAGCTACACCGCCGCCGACGAGCGCATCTCGGCGCAGCTGGCGGCCACGGAGATGCTGCGCTCGGGCACCACCTGCTTCCTTGAGGCCGGCACGGTGCGCTTCCTGGACGACGTGGTGGACGGGCTGGTCGAGGTGGGCATCCGGGGCCGGGTGGGGCGCTGGGTCTGGGACCTGCCGCCCGAGCCCGACGTGTACCGCCAGAACACCGACGAGGCCATCGCCAACCTGCAGGCCGTGCTGGAGCGTCACGGCTCGGTTGCCGGGGGGCGCATCGCCGGCCACGTCGTGCTGGTGGGCCACAACACCGCCTCGGACCCGCTGTGGCGGGCCGCCCGGGAACTAGCAACCGAGGCCGGGGCCGGGTTCAGCTTCCACATGTCCCCGGCGCAGCTCGACCCCGACGCCTTCCTGGCCGAGTTCGGCCAGCGACCGATCGTGCACCTCGCCGAGCTGGGGGTCCTGGACGACGACGTGGCGCTGACGCACTGCGTGCGCGTCGACGACACCGAGGTCCGGATCCTGGCCGAGACCGGCGCCTCGGTGGCGCACTGCCCCACGACGGCGCTGAAGGTGGCCTACGGCGTCACCCAGGTCGGCAAGATGCCCGAGATGACGGCGTCGGGGGTGAACGTGGCGATCGGCACCGACGGCAACAACGCCTCCAACTACTCCGACCTGATGCGCGCCACCTACCTGGTGGCCGGCCTGTTCAAGGACGCCCGCTGCGACCCGCAGATGTTCCCCGCCGAGATGGCCTATGAGATGGCGACCCTCGGCGGCGCCCGGGCGGTGCAGGCACACGAGGAGGTCGGCTCGCTGGAGGCCGGCAAGAAGGCCGACGTGGTGCTGCACGACACCGACCG
>JAPPKQ010000059.1 GCA_028819945.1 bacterium
GCTTGCAGGTACCCGCCCGGATTTCCTGTTCGCCTGCGGCGACCTCAGCGACCGGGTTGACGCCGCGCCGTTCGTGGCCGAGGCGCTGGCGGCGATCGAGCCCGTGCACGGCGCCTATGCGGTTTGGGGAAACCACGATCTGTTTGTCTCCCATGATGCGACCGACCCGTCGTGGATCGGCAATCGCACCCAGCCGCTCGGATTCATCCGGCAGGTGTTCCAGGCCCAGGGCGTTACGGTGCTCAACAACGCGCATGTGCGCCATCGGATCGGCGACGCGGAGTTGGCCATTGTCGGCGTCGGTGACGCGACCCATCGGGGCGACGACGCCGCCCGCGCATTCGAAGGTGTTGACCAAGACGCCTTCACCCTTGTGCTGACGCACAATCCCGACGCCGTGCCCCGCCTCGGGCAAGCGCGCGTTGACTTCGTAGTCTGCGGGCACACCCACGGCGGGCAGATTGTGCCGCCGCTCATGTCCGCCCCAATGACCAGCACGCGCTCTCCGCTCCCAAGGCCCAGCGGACTGATGCATGTCGGCGGCCGACTGGTGTTCATCACTCGGGGCGTCGGTACGGTCGGAATTCCCATGCGAGTCAATGCGCCCGCGGAAGTGCCGCGGCTGACGCTGGTTCGCGTGGCCGAGCCCGCCCGGTAGGCTTGACGTTGTACTCCGGCCCCGTAGGGGCGCCCCTTGTGGGCGCCCGTCTGACGGTCTTGCATGATCGGTCGCCGGGTGCGTCGTTCATCGAACGCCCCGGAGAAACAGGAGTCACCGATGGACTTTGGCCTTCGTGACCGCGTGGCGCTCGTCACCGGTGGGAGCCGCGGCATCGGCCGGGCAATCGCGCTCGGGCTTGCGGCCGAGGGCTGCGACGTGGCCATCGTCGCGCGCGGCGGGGATGACCTGCGCCGCACGGCTGCCGAGATCTCGGCGCTCGGAGTTCGCGCACTTCCGCTTTCGCTGGACATGCGCGACGCCGCGGCGCCGACCCAGGCCGTCGGGCGCACGGTTGCCGAGCTCGGCGGCATCAGCGTGCTGGTCAACAACGTCGGCGGCGCCATGGGCGACAGCGACTTCGTGACCGGTACCGACGAGCAATGGTCCGCGACATTCGATGTCAACCTGAGCGCCGCCGTGCGGGCCAGCCGCGCGGCGGTGCCGCTCATGAAAGCCGCCGGCTGGGGCCGCATCGTGCACATCACGTCCATCTACGGGCGCGAGGGCGGCGGCCCTCCCGCCTACAACGCCGCCAAGGCGGCCATGAACAGCCTGGCGACATCGATGGCGCACGAGCTGGCGCCGTTCGGCATCACGGTCAACGCCGTGGCGCCGGGCTCGATCCTGTTTCCAGGGGGCGGTTGGGAGCGGCGCCAGCGTCGCGATCCCGAGGGCATCGCAGCGTTCATCGAGCGCGACATGCCTATGGGCCGGTTTGGCCGTCCCGAGGAAGTGGCCGCCGTGGTGGCGTTCCTCGCCTCCGAACAGGCCAGCCTCGTCACTGGCGCCTGCATCAACGTGGACGGCGGGCAGTCCCGCTCGAATATCTAGTCCGCGGGGTCCGAGGCCTCGTTGAGGCGCGCGATCTCTTCCGCCGTCAGTTCCCAGCCCGCGGCCTCGAGGTACGCGTCGAGCTGCTCGGTGGTGTCCGGTCCGGCGATGGCCGTGGCCACCTCGGGACGCGAAATCACCCACCGAATGGCAACGGCGGTCGGGTGGCGCCCGTGGGCGGCGCCGATCTCGCGCAAGGCGTCGATGACCCGCTGCGCCCGGTCGGTGAGGACGGATTCCATCTCGTATGGCGGTTGCCGTTCCCACAGCGTGCCCGCGGGAGCCGGCTGGCCCTGTTGCAGGTCGCCGCTGAGCACGCCCACGGCCAGCGGCGAAAAGGCCACCACGCCGATGCCAAACTCCCGGCAGAAGGGGAATAGCTCCTGCTCCGGGTCACGGCATAGCAAGCTGTACTGGTTCTGCGTGGTGATGAACCCGGGCGCGACCGCCCGATCGGCAAGCCACAGCGCCTGGCATGCCTCCCACGCCTGGTAGCTGGAGACTCCCCAATAGCGCGTTTTGCCGCTGGCCACAACGTCCGTCATCGCCCGCACCGTCTCGTCCAGGGGCGTGGTTTGATCGCGCCAGTGGACGATGTAGATGTCCACGTGATCGGTCTGGAGCCGGCGCAGGCTGCGGTCAATCTCGCGCATGATGTGGTATCGCGAGCTGCCGATGTCGTTTGGCCCGTCCCCGACGATCGATGTCACCTTGGTGGTGATGACCAGCTCATCCCTCTGCCCTGGCAGCACTCGCCCGAGCACCTGCTCCCCGATTCCGCCGACGTAGGTGTTGGCGCAGTCGAAGAAGTTGATGCCTCTGT